>NZ_JAUTAL010000001.1:3600000-3900000 GCF_030818575.1 Chryseobacterium camelliae | reverse complement strand
AAATATTTGAGCTGCTGGATTATCAGAACAAAATTCTTTTCAGGCTAAAGAAAAAAATCCTGTTATTTTGCAGGAAGTATTAGATAAGATCGAACCCATGTCAGAAAAAATAAAACTGCTCTTCAGGCACCGCTCCATGGAAATGGGAGGTGTGGAAAAAGTGATGCTGAGCATACTGAACAATCTCGACAAAGAAAAATTCGATATGACGGTCTGCCTCAACATAGACCAGGGAGAACTGCGGAACGAATTTCCTGATCACGTGAGGAAAGTATTCCTTACCCGTGGCAAGGAGGACTTTTCTGAACATACCATCATCCGGAAAATCCAGCTGATCCGGAGAAGGCTAAGGCTTAAACAGGTCCAGAAAAACCCCGTCATTGCCGATCAGCTTCTCGGGGAAGAATACGATGCGGAAATAGCGATGACATATGGGGATTTCGCAGCTGTACTTCATTCTACCAACAAAAACTCAAAAAAAATAGGCTGGTTCCATTCTGAAATCAACCTGCCGAAACTGCAGCCGCTCGTTCCCGGAATCCTGAAGCAATTTCCGAAATTTGACCAGATGGTCTACTGCTCACAGAAAATCAGGGATATGATGCATCAATATTATCCTGATCTCAATTATCCTCAGGAAGCAGTGATCATCAATGCCATTCCTGTTGAAGAAATCAAAAGAAAAGCGGATGAGCATATTGGTGATCTGCCGCCAGGGCCGGTATTTATTTCAATCGGCCGCCTGCATTCCAGAAAGGGATACCATAAACTGATTGAAGCCCATATGAGGCTTATCCGTGAAGGGTTTAATCATTCGGTGCTTGTAGTGGGTGACGGGGAGGAGCTTCAGAATCTTAAAGCGCAAATTGCAGCTGTTCAAGTAGAAGATACCTTTATCCTCGCAGGAAACAAAATGAATCCATATCCGTATGTTAAACATGCAGATTATTTCATCCTTCCGTCCGAATCCGAGGCCTGGCCGCTTGTTATTGCCGAAGCGCTGATCCTTCAGAAACCCGTCATTGCCACCCGTACAGGAGATATCCCGGCAATGATCCGCGACGGGCTTACCGGCTGTCTCATCAATTACAATGTGGACGAAATGTATAACGTTATGAAAAGGTTTTTAACAGATCCGGCGTTCACGGAACAGATCAGGAAAAACCTGGCTGATGTTGAAGAACAATTTGATAATAGAAAGATCTTCAGCGAGATTGAAAAAATGATCCTTAATTTAGTAAAAAAATAAGCATGCTTTTATTATACCGTGCCCTGCTGAAAATACATACCACGTATCAGTTCATGATCCAGAAGATCTATCTGAAGATCTGCTTATCCAAAGGCCTGAAAGTAGGAAAAAACGTACGTTTTGTAGAAGTTCCCCAGTTCGGAACGGAATGCTTCCTGATCGAGATCGGGGATGATACTACGTTTTCCAATAACGTACGGTTTGTCAACCACGACGGAGGGCAGAATGCCCTGCATTTTTTTGACGAATATAAAGATGTGCGTACTTTCGGGAGGATAAAGATTGGCAAGCAATGCCTTATAGGTGCCGATACCACCATCATGCTCGGTGTGGAAATGGGCGATAACTGCGTTCTGGGAGCAGGATCCATCTTAACCTCTTCTATGCCCAGCGGAACGGTGTATGCAGGGGTTCCTGCCAAATACATCTGCACCATCAAGGAATACGGGGACAAGCTGTTGGCCAACAATGTCATCTATCCTCGTGAACTGGAGCAGGACAGAGCCAAGCTTGAAGCCTATATCAAAGAACACCTTCCGCATGCCTATAAACCGGTAAAGAAATAAATGGCTGAAAAAAAGAAAATACTGATCCGAATAGGTTCCCTGCGTCACGGCGGCGCAGAAAAAGTTCTTGTAACACTGCTTAAAAACCTTCCGCAGGATCAGTATGAAATCGATCTTCTGCTCAATCTCTATTCTGGAAAATACCTTGCCGATGTGCCGGAATGGATCAATGTTTTATACCTGAATAAGGGGGAAATGATTACGACCAACGGCCCTCATGAAATACCGAAAAAGGCTGCAAGGGTGCTTTACCAGGGAATACTTAAAAGGTTTCCAAGTCTTCTCTACAAAGGAAAACTGAAAAATAAAAAGTACGATATCGAATTTGCGGCCATCCACGGAATGCGGGATGAAATCCTGCGGTCTCCGCTAAAGGCATCAAAAAAAATCGTATGGATCCACAATGACCTTTCCCAGGTTAAAGGCTACACGGAAACAGAAATCAGAAAATTTTTCGGTTTTGATCAGATTATGGTCATTTCGGAAAAAATTGAACAGCATTTTCACAGCCTGGCCCAAAACGATGCGGAACATCAGAAGATAATCAAAATATATAATCCCCTAGATACGGGAGAGTTTATCACCAAAGCAGAAGAACCGGTCCTGAATTATACTTTCGACAGGTCTGTTCCAACCTTCATTTCAGTGGGAACCGTTTTTCCGCAGAAAGGTTTCGACCGACTGCTGAAAGTCCACAAAAGGCTTTTGGATGAAGGATTCAGGCATAAAATCCTTATTGTTGGAGACGGTTATGATTTTGAAAACATCAGAAGTCAGCGGACTGATCTCGGCCTGGATGAAACCGTTACCATGCTGGGCTTTACAGATAATCCTTACCCTTATTTTAAACATGCGGATTTTTATCTGCTGAGCTCAAGGTATGAAGGTTTTCCAACAGTGCTTTTTGAAGCCATAACCCTGAAAAAGAAAATTATTGCCACTGAAGTTTCAGGAGCAGGCGAAATGCTGATGAACGGGGCGCTTGGGCTTTTGGTAGAGAACTCCGATGAAGGGATTTATACCGGCATGAAAAAAGCGTTATCCCAACCGGAATTTTTTGAACAGTATCTTGAACGGCTGTATCATTATGAGATGCCTTTTACCCTTGAAAATTCAGTTTCAAGGATTATTTCTGTTCTCGATGCACCCTGCAAACCATCTTTTAATACGGATCAATAAATATTTTGTATGGCAGACCACTATTCCACCCTTCAGAAAGATTTTTACCGGGAAAGCGGCCAATGGCTTTCCCCATTTGGAATCTGGGCAAAATGTATCAACCCGAATCTTCATTTTATCTACATATTCAGAAAAGCACAAAAATTCCGTAAGACTCCTGTTCTAAATATCTTCTGGAAGCTGATTCTGCGCCATTACCAGATCAGATATGGTTTCCAGATTTATCCGGAAACTGAAATCGGGGAAGGATTTTACCTGGGACATTGGGGAAGCCTGGTGATCAACCCGTATACAAGAATCGGGAAAAACTGCAATATGGCACAAGGCGTTACCATCGGACAGCAGAACCGCGGAAAAAATGCAGGGATTCCGGTCATCGGCAATGAAGTGTGGATTGGCGCCAATGCTGTAATTGTTGGCGGCATCACCATCGGAGATGATGTGCTTATTGCCCCTAATGCATATGTTAACTTTGATGTGCCTCCGCATTCCGTTGTTATTGGGAATCCCGCTAAAATTATTCCTGCCGACAATGCTACTGAAGGATATATCAATAATAAAATCTGATTTAAAGCTGCTTTTTAATTGATCTTTCTGAATGTAAATAATACCGTGTACCGAATATTGTCTTCCGTTCATTCAGGATTCACGCTTTCTCAATCTCATGTTCAGAAAATAAGCGGTCAACACATTAGGAATCCAGCACAACCATGCCACAATAATATAAGAGTTGACAGGATCACCGCTTATCCGTATCAACAGAGGATACCAAATTCTCAGGGTTACAGCTGCAAATGCACAAGCATAGCTATAGGTCATTAACTGCTGGTGTTGAATGACCTGTCCGTTTCTGATTTTGCCCACTGCTATGGCCGTAGTCATGAGCCAAGTGATTGCTAAAAAGATAAATCCTATTTCTGATACAAGTCCACCATTTGCATAAAAGCCCATATACAACGCGGAAGCAGAACTGATGATAGCTGCAATTACGTAGATCTTCCCAATAGCCCTATGCAAGCCCGTATATTTGTTCCTGAATGAAGGTCCGAACTGCCGCCAGCCTATGAAAAGTGCCAGCCCACCGAAAATGATGTGGGCAAGAAAAGCTGTTTTCCAAATGATATTATGAAGAACTTCGGGAGACTTAGAGCTCAGAAAAGTATATTTAGACTCAACAAAAGCATATAATAAAGGATAAGCTCCTACCAGCAAAGCGAATATGCACATGGCTGCAAATAATAATTTTCTCATAATAGCCGAATGATTTTTTTGCAAAAGTGCATATTAAAAAGATCTTACCCGTTCCAGAATGAAAGGTGGTACAAAATTATTATCTCTCATAATCAAAATGTGACCATTCCCATTCATTATTTTCTGTTAATGCTTCTGTTTTTTATGAATTGCTTGGGTGAGCAGCCCGTATATTATTATTGCTGATATATGCATAATTTTACGTTGTTGAAATCAATATTTGATGGATTAATCATCAATTCTTAAAAATTGGAGATGACTTTATTCAGATTACAGTCTTAAAATTTGTTAAAGATGGTAATTTTCTGATCAAAAATAATACTTTTGTAATATTATTGATTTAGTCTATTGAATTTAAAAATAATTTAAACGAAATAAATAATTATATATTATGGCACAATCGTACGAAGTTATTTTTGAAAACAACAAAAAGTGGGTAGAATCTAAAATTGCAGAAAACCCGGCTTTCTTTGAAGAACTTGCAAAAACCCAGAACCCGGAGTATCTTTATATCGGATGCTCGGACAGCAGGGCTACGGCGGAAGAACTTATGGGAGCAAAGCCTGGTGAAGTATTCGTCCACAGAAATATTGCCAATATTGTGAATACTCTGGACATGAGTTCAACAGCGGTTATTCAATACGCTGTAGAGCATCTGAAAGTGAAGCACATTATTGTCTGCGGGCATTACAATTGCGGTGGGGTAAAAGCTGCGATGACGCCTCAGGATCTTGGTTTGCTGAATCCATGGCTGAGGAACATCCGCGATGTATACCGGATCCACCAAATTGAGCTGGACGCAATTGAAGACGACACAAAGCGTTATGACAGGCTTGTAGAACTGAATGTTCAGGAGCAATGCATCAACGTAATTAAAATGGCCTGTGTGCAGGAGCGGTACATTCTTGAAGAAGAACCTATCGTACACGGCTGGGTGTTTGACCTAAGAACGGGTAAGATCATTGATCTGGAGATCGATTTCGAGAAAATCCTGAAAGATATCCAGAAGATTTATAACCTTACCAGCTCAGATTGGGTGATGAGTAGAAAAACAAAGTAGTTTTTCAAAGAACATGTGAAATGAAACTCTGGAGTACTATAACATTATTACTTTTCCTGAATTTCACGGCTTTACCGAGTATTGCCGCAGTGTTGGGCTGGAATCTTACCCAGACGAATATTGTGATCAATGAAGAAGAGCCTCACTCCCATCCTACCTCTCTTATTGTTTATGAAAAGACACTTCCGAAACCTCTGGATGTCTATGACTATCTTAAGTTTTTTGAGCCTTCACTGGAAGGCGGGTCTTTTGTACTGATTGATGATTCCTTTCATCTTTCACCGTTACTCACCATATTTTCTCCTCCCCCGGAAGCCTAATTAAGCAGGTTTCTTAATGTTCATCATGGCTCACATCAGAATCTTCTGATCGTGAAGACATTCCTATACGGAAATTAAATTTTCAATTTTATATTGGCTTATTAAGCTCAGTAAGCCCGTTCTATTCACAGCAGTTTACATCATGAAAAAGACATCATTTATCGGAGGAATCAAGGAGAATTTCCCTTCAGGGCTCGTTGTATTCCTGGTTGCACTCCCGCTCTGCCTGGGAATTGCCCTGGCATCGGGAGCACCGCCCTTATCAGGAATTATCGCTGGCATCGTCGGTGGCCTGGTTGTAGGGTTCATCAGTAATTCAAACATATCCGTTTCCGGTCCGGCAGCCGGGTTAACAGCTATCGTACTTACAGCTATTACGGATCTTGGAGCCTTTAATATTTTTCTCTGTGCAGGAATCATAGCAGGGATCATTCAGCTGGTTTTAGGATTCATAAGGGCAGGAAGCATTTCCAATTATTTTCCTAATAACGTTATTGAGGGAATGCTTGCCGCAATCGGGATCATTATTATTTTAAAACAGATCCCTCATGCAGTGGGTTTTGATAAGGATTACGAGGGGCATGAATCTATTTTCGACAACGGGCTGAATTTTGGATATTTCACGGAACTTTTAGAGGCTGTGCATCCCGGAGCGATTATCATTACCCTGATTTCCATTGCCATACTGATCGTATGGGATAAAGTTTATGTCCTCAGGAGAATAAAGATGCTTCCCGGAGCTTTGGTGGCTGTAGTCGCAGGAATTATCCTAAATGAAATATTTAAGCTTTCTGACAGCTCACTGGCTATAGGTCCGAAGCATCTGGTCTCCCTGCCGGTTCCGAAATCTATTGATGACTTTAAAAATTTTGTAACGCTTCCTGACTTTTCAGGCTTTATGAATGCAAAAGTGTGGGTAACGGGCGCTACGATCGCCATTGTAGCTTCTATTGAAACTTTACTTTGTATCGAAGCGTCAGACAGGCTGGACCAGCAAAGAAGGATTACAGACACCAACCTCGAACTGAAAGCCCAGGGAATCGGGAACCTGGTCAGTTCTTTCATCGGCGGCCTTCCCATGACTTCTGTAGTGGTGAGAAGTTCGGCAAATGCCAATGCAGGAGCTACTTCAAAACTATCCACCATTATTCACGGGACATTGCTGCTGATCTGTGTGCTTTCCATCCCGGCAATATTAAATTTGATTCCTTTTGCCACATTGGCTGCAGTATTGCTTCTGGTAGGATATAAGCTGGCTAAACCAGCTACGTTCAGGCACTTCTGGCATTTAGGAAAATTCCAGTTCATCCCATTTCTGGCAACAGTTGTGGCGGTAGTGGCAACAGATTTGCTGAAAGGTGTAGGGATCGGATTAGCGATTTCCGTATTGTATATCCTTCAGGGAAACATGAAGAGGGCCTATTACCTGAGCCGGGAAAAGCTGAATGATGCGGACGGAATCATGATCAGGCTTTCTGAGGAAGTTTCATTCCTTAACAAAGCTGCCATTAAGAAAACATTAAAAAATATTAAACCTAATTCTGCGGTAACCATTGATGCCAGAGAAACCTCGTATATTGCAACGGATGTCCTGGAAATGATTCAGGATTTTGCCAATATCAGGGCTAAAGAAGAGGATATTACTGTGGAGCTGTTGGGTTTTAAGACATCATACCTGGACTATGAGCGGAAAGAGGATTCCCATATCATAGTCACGCACAAAAGAGCTATATAGAGTTCTTAATGTGAAAATAAATTAATTGTAATTAAAAAGTATAAATAAAATTATATGAAAGCGCACACGCACGAAACACAATCAACCATTACCCCTGAAAGGGCGCTGGAATTCTTAAAAGAAGGAAACCAGAGATTTGTAAATAATCTTAAAGCCAACAGAGACCTTCTGGAACAGGTGAACGCAACCCGTGAAGGGCAATGGCCGTTTGCCGTTATTTTAAGCTGTATAGACAGCCGTACGTCTGCTGAGCTGATCTTTGATCAGGGCTTGGGAGATATCTTCAGCATCAGAATTGCGGGTAACTTTGTTAACCAGGATATTTTAGGATCTATGGAATTCGGTTGTAATGTGGCAGGCTCTAAACTGGTTGTCGTATTGGGACATACGAAATGTGGCGCGTTGAAAGGCGGACTGGATGCTGCACAGATTGAAGGTATGGGAATGGATAATCTTAACCACCTGATCAACCATTTCAGCCCGATTATTAAGGAGGTGATTAAAGACGGAGAAGAGTATTCTTCTACCAACAGCGACCTTCTCGAAAGGCTGAACCACCAGAATGTAAAGCATGCCATCGAAGACATCCGTAAACAGAGCTCAACACTGAGAAACCTTGAAAAAGAAGGTAAAATTAAAATTGTAGGAGCCAATTATGATGTAGAAACAGGAGTGGTAAGCTGGCTGTAGAGAAATGAATGATTCCGTTCAGCCGTCATAACAGAGCTGAATGCAATTAATATGTTATAGTTAGATCAATGGATGTAAAAACATCATCTGGCCACCGGAATCCGGTGGCCTTTTTACATAACCATCTGCCTGAAATTTAATAAGATACATCAATCATCAAAATAACTCCTCTATGTAACCTGAAATCATTATTTTTGAAAGCAGATTAAATGATCGTAAGGCATGAAACTACAGACAAATATTTTTCTTATCATATTGCTGGTATTTTCTGGGCTTGTATCTGCCCAGAAACCGGTAAAAGACACCTTAGGATACCTGAAAAGGTTTGAAACGAATAAAGAAAAGTACATAGGCAAACCCTTCTCACTTCTCCTTAAAGATATGACACAGCTTCAGCCGGCCAAGGCGAAATCTGATATCCGGCCAGAAGAAGAAAACACACTGCCAAGCACTCTGTTTACTTTTTCGGCTAAAGATGTCAGCGCGCGGCCTAATGCCTCACTGATTATCACCTGGAAGCCTGATGACAGCCAGACAGCCCCTCTTGAGCTGCTTGAACAGGAACATAACTACCGCTTCACCCCAAGTGAACGGAACTTCCTTGAAAAGAAAGTCATCAGAAACATTATGGTTTCACAATAGTCCGGACTTATGTTAAGAGGTCATTCCCACGATGACAACACCATAATAGCAAGTGTTATTTCCCGTTAAAAGCTGACATGGTATTGTTGATTCCTGCAAAAACAAATGACAGGGAAGCCTGGGCAAATTTTTCTATTCTTTCCTGAAGCTTTCCCGATTCTTCTTCGTTCCAGGTACCGAGAACATAATCAATCTGTCTTCCCTCTGAAAAATCTGCAGAAATTCCGAAACGAAGGCGGGCATAATTCTGGGTCTGCAGGACTTCATTAATGTTTTTCAGCCCATTGTGCCCCGCATCCGAGCCTTTTGCTTTCATCCGCAGCGTTCCGAATGGCAGCGCAAGGTCATCAGTAATAATCAGCACATGATCCAACGGTATATTCTCTTTCTGCATCCAGTACTTCACCGCATTCCCGGAAAGATTCATATAAGTATCCGGCTTCAGTACCAAAACTCTTCTTCCTTTGTATTTCCCATCAGCCATCCAGCCAAAATTGGTTGTATTAAAAGAAACATCAAGGGTTTCTGCGATTTTATCAGCTACCTTAAAACCTATATTATGTCTTGTGTTTTCGTATTCAGCGCCTTTATTACCCAGCCCGACAATTAAATATTTCATGAAGAAATTTTTTGCAAAATTAAGATATATAAATAAAAAACTCAACCCTGTAAGGATTGAGTCTTGATATTTTTGGAAATCGTATTACAACGGTTTGTAAATGTAATTAACACCAAACCCTTTCGTCATATACGTCTGTGCGTCATAATTATAATCTGTAGAGAATATCACCGGCGTCGGAACAGGGTCCATCAGATCGGTGATAGACAATCTTTTCGGGCTGTTTGGTGAAAGCATACTGCTTTCTTGATCATTCCTTTCTGTAGATAAAATCCTTGAAATTTTATATCCGAAAGGAATCAGCGTAAAAGGACTGATCTTATCATCATAATTGGTATACTCATAAGAATAGGCCGTAAGAACGCTTCCGAAAGCACTTCCATTAAGAGGACCGTATTTTCTGGTTACTTTTGAGATATTGTCTCCCAGATACTCATATTTTGTTTTGGAATAATCCTGGAAACCTACAGTTCCCGGAGCATCCGGACCATTTCTCATGATAATGGAGTCCAGCTTGTTGGTTGCTGTCGCATATTTAAGTGTATAAAGCGATTTCGTCTTTTTGTACAAAGTTTGTGGTCCCGGCGTGGTAGATGGCGGTACGGTAGTTCTCTTAAAGAATGATCTGTTCTCTGAAATCGTTTCCAGTTTTCCGCTGTTACCGTACGTGAAAAGCTGGGTATAAGAGATGCTGTCCTTATCCAGATCTCCGTCTCCGTCCAGATCCAGGAAACCTTTAAAAGTGATTTTGCTGATCTTGTCTCCGCTCCACATCACATCGGTTATTGAAGCACTGTCTGTGATCACTCTGGACAGCAACGACCCGTTATAATGATATTCTGCCAGCGTATCTGAATCCGTGATTTCTCTGAACAATGCCCTAGGTCCGTTCAGCCCTGTGTTTTCATTGATATCCAACAGGGGATCGCCATTTTCATCCAGCAGATCTTTACAAGAATGCACGGCAGAAAGACCGGCCAGCAATAAAATAAAGTAAAAGAGTCGTTTCATTCCTTAAGGGGATTATTTATTCGGTCAAAAATATAACTTTTTTTTGAATACAAAATATTTTACAGCCTGTTTTACGGTAAAAATTGCAATCAAAAACGATTATAACGCTTTGTAAAGATATTTTACACTTTGGCTCTGATCAGATACAGGATAATTTTGAGCATCATAAAGATAGGTTTTAGGTACCGGTATCGCAGGGCCTAAAGGATTCTGGATCGTAATATTCCCGACATTATTGCTGGAAAGCATATAAAAATTAACCTGGGCCATTAAAGTACTGGTCACCATAAGATATTCTTTCGGAAGTGTTGTATAAGGGTTGATTTTACTGTCATAAGAATCGTATACATAAGCTAAGGTGATAGCTGTTGTAGGATCCGGAGTGTTATTATCCATTAACATCGTAGTGTGTTCTACTTTTGCCACATTCGTGGAAGCAAATGTAAATTTATCTTCAATATAATGGGTATAGACACTGCTGCCTCCTAATTTTTTCTTTTCCACAATACGGTACAACTGCCCGTTTGAATCATAAAAAATAGTGAAATCACTGTGATTGTTTACGTTAAATACAGGGTTGTCCATTGACATGGAAGTAATTTTACCATTGGTATAGGTAATTAAATAGGTGTGATCTATAACATGAGTAGATTTATTATCAATGTATTTTATTTTGGCAACCTTATTATTATTGTATGTTAACGTGGCAGTTATAGCATCTGAATTGGAGTTATCCCTGATAACCGCCTGGTACAAAACCCCGGAAGTACTGCTGTACTCCTCTACAGTGGTATTCCCTATATTAACTTTTTCAAGGATTCTGGGACCGGTAATACCGCTACTTCCCGAAGAAGATGAGGATGAAGATGAGGTATTTTTGTTCTGGTTAGGCGGATCATCTGTAGTATTGTCACAGGAAATAAAAAAACCAAGGGTAAGAATCGCAAAAATTCTCAGAAAATAATTGTTTGTCATAGATGTTAATTTTTAATGGCACCAAATATAAAAAAAATTATCTTATTAAAAATTAATTTACCAAACAATAGCCCTATTTAATAAAAAAAATACAATAATCATCGCTTTAAACCACAAAAAAAACAATTGAATTGGTGACCTGGTAGGGTTGTACCTAATTTTTTCACGGATTAATGATTCAAAGTAAAAATCACGTGAAAGAAACTTTCATGTGATCTTAATTTATTTGTGACGATCTATTCCTTAAAACAACAATTAAATTATTTGGTCTGAAGAATGGATTTCAACAGGTTATTCACCTCATCAACGTTCTTAATCTTATCTTTTCTCATCATCAGATGGTTTCCGTCTTTGGTTACCTTCTCTTTTAGCTGGGCTTCAGCAGGGTTCTGGGTGAGATAACTGATGATATGCCTGAATTTATCGGTCTGATAAAACTTATCCTGGGGATTAGCCGGGAAATAACCGAGGAAAATACCATTTTTCATGACGATTCTTTCAAAACCGATGTCTGCAGCGAGCCACTTCAGTGAGACGCTCTTCAAGAGATTTACAGCTTCTTTCGGCAAGGCCCCGAAACGATCTGTCAGTTCAAGCTCAAATTTCTGAAGGTCCTTCTCATTATCTATTTCAGCGATCTTCTGATACAGCAGAAGTCTTTCTTCGGTATTGGAAATATAGGAATCCGGAAGCATCAGTTCAAGGTCAGTATCAATATTAACATCTTTGGTACTCTTGAACAGTTTCTGCCGGTCTTCTTCATTTTCAAAAAGATTTTCAAAATTCTCATCGTCCTTCAGTTCCTCCAGGGCTTCCTGCATCAGCTTCTGATAGGTTTCAAAACCCATTTCATTAATAAAACCGCTCTGTTCCGCACCCAATAAGTCTCCGGCACCCCGGATTTCCAAATCCTTCATGGCAATCTGGAAACCGCTTCCCAGATCTGAAAACTGTTCAATGGCCTCGAGTCTTTTCCGTGCATCGGCAGTCATCATATCATAAGGCGGGGTAATCAAATAGCAGAATGCTTTCCTGTTGCTCCGGCCTACCCTTCCTCTCATCTGATGAAGGTCTGCCATCCCGAACCGGTGGGCATCATTAATGAAGATCGTATTGGCATTAGGAACATCCACTCCGCTTTCTACAATGGTTGTAGAGACCAGAACATCATATTTGCCCTCCATAAAATCAAGGACATTTTTTTCCAGCTGCTTTCCTTCCATCTGACCATGTCCGGTAATGACTTTTGCATCCGGAACGAGGCGCTGGATCAGGCCGGCGATATCTTTAAGGTTTTCCACTCTATTGTTGATAAAATAAACCTGCCCATCCCTCTGAAGCTCATAGGAAACGGCATCGCGTATAATTTCCTCATTGAATCCTACCAGTTGCGTATCCACAGGCTGGCGGTTGGGCGGAGGTGTTTTAATAACGGACAAGTCTCGTGCAGCCATTAAAGAAAACTGCAAAGTCCTTGGAATAGGTGTGGCAGTTAACGTAAGCGTATCCACATTTGTTTTCAGCGTTTTCAGTTTGTCTTTTACGGAAACACCGAATTTATGTTCCTCATCAATGATCAACAGGCCCAGGTCTTTAAACTTGACACTGCTGCCTACCAGCTGATGTGTCCCGATAATGATATCTACTTTCCCGTCTTTCAGGGCTGCCAGGGTTTCGGATTTCTGTTTTGCCGTTCTGAAACGGTTGAGATAGGAAATATTAACCGGAAAATCCTTTAACCGGTCTTTGAAGCTCCTATAATGCTGAAAAGCAAGAATGGTGGTAGGAACCAATACAGCAACCTGTTTGCCGTCCGTGGCCGCTTTGAACGCTGCACGGATAGCCACTTCGGTTTTACCGAATCCTACATCGCCGCATACCAGCCTGTCCATCACCGTGGAATCTTCCATATCCTTCTTCACATCGACGGTTGCTTTTTCCTGGTCCGGTGTATCTTCGTATATAAAGCTGGCTTCCAGCTCATTCTGCAGATAGGAATCCGGTGAATAAGAAAATCCTTTGGCCGATTTTCTCTGGGCATATAATTTAATAAGGTCAAAGGCAATCTGCTTTACCTTTTCTTTAGTTTTCTGTTTTAAAGACTTCCATGCCGGCGAACCGAGTTTGCTCAGGACTATTTCCCTGCCTTCCGGGCCATTGTATTTGGAAATTTTATGAAGGGAATGAATGCTTACATATAATAGGTCGCCGTTTTTGTAGGTCAGTTTAAAACATTCCTGTATTTTACCGTCATTATTTACCTTCACCAGACCCATGAATTTCCCGATCCCATGATCGATGTGGGCAATGTAATCCCCTATTTTAAGGGACATGAGATCCTTGAGCGTCAGCTGTTCAGATTTAGCAAATGTATTTTTGGCCTTATAACGCTGGTAGCGGTCAAAGATCTGATGGTCTGTATAGATCATGATCTTTCGGCTGTTATCTACAAATCCTTCATGCAGTTCTGAAGTAAAGCTCTTGAAAGGCACTTCTCGTTCCAGTTCTTCAAAAATCAGTTCCAGCCTTTCCTTTTGTTTTTCTGTAGAGAATGAGATCCAGGTATCGAAACCCTCTGACTGTTTTTTTTCCAGGTCTTCGGCCAGGAGTTCAAAATTTTTATGAAAAGAGGGCTGGGCAGTTTGCTCCAGAATAATTTCAGACTGATCTTTTAAAGCTTCTATAGGCACACTGCTGAAATCAATGGTCCTGAATTTCTTGTAATCGAACAGGAATTCTTCATCGGAAATAAAGAGTTCCTTAGGTTCACGGTGTGCAATATCCTGATGCAGGGTGCCGTATTTTTCCAATGCCTTTTCATAAAAGGTTTTGATCTTGCCCAGTCCCACCACAGCATTTTTAGAAATAATAAAACTGTCGTCAGGTAGAAGCTGTAGCAGTGAAACCCGGCTTCCGGTTACTGAAAAATTCATATTGGATACCAGCTGGAATTCCTTTACCTTACCTACGGAGAGTTGGGTCTCAATGTCAAAAGTACGGATGCTTTCCACTTCATTGCCAAAAAATGTAATCCGGTAAGGCTGTTCATTTGAATAAGAAAAAACATCCACGATCCCTCCTCGCACTGAAAACTCTCCCGGCTCGGAAACAAAATCCGTCTGCTGGAAATGATAATGGTTCAGCAGTTCGTCCACAAAATCAAAATCCAGCTGATTGCCGACTTCGATCTGATGTGAAATCGCTTTAAAATCTTCTTTTTTTAATACCTTTTCGGATAAAGCACCTATAAAGGCAACAATCACCCTTGGCGTTTTACCGGAGCTCATTTTATTCAGCACTTCAGTCCTTAAAACCAGGTTGGCATTCTGCGTCTTTTCTACCTGGTAAGGCTCCAGGTGAGTGGCAGGAAAGTACAGCACCTTATCTTTTCCCAGCAATCCCTCCATTTCAGTATTGATGTAAAGAGCATCCTCTTTATCATCAGTAATGTACAGCAATGTCTTTTTACGGGTAAGGTAAAGTTCGGCAGCAAGAACGGAAACTGCAGATCCTGCACTTCCTTTTACGGCAATATGTTTTTGAGTGTCCAGCCTGTCAAAAATTTCCTTCCCGAATTCTTTTTGGAGGAGGTACGGAAGAAATTTTTCATTGATGGTTTTTAACTGCATAAAATAAAATCGGTATAAATAAGAATGCGATTCCGAAACTTTCCGAAACCGTATACTATATGCAAAGGTATGGATAATTCGTGATTCAGAAATGCTAAAAGCCAATTTCTGTGCCATAGGATCTCATCATCGAACCAAATCAAAACCTTTATTATTAAGGCCAACAAACGTTAAAAACGAATTAATTCCACTTTTGTGGCATGCCGTTTGAAAAGTAACCTCTACAACTAAAGAAATGATATTATGAAAAAAGCAATCAAAATCTTAGGACTTTTCATGCTGGTGTTTTTCACGGCATTGTCTTTCACCTCGTGCAGCGATGATGACGATCCTGCCAACAATGACTTCTTTGCGGGAACCTACAGAGGTAGTATATCTTATAAAGAAGGAAGCAACTCCATCAGTGCGAATGACGGTAGCGTATTTGTAACTAAAATCGCAAGTGGAACAAAGTATAACTTTGCGTTTTCAAATAATATTCCGGATCTTAACGGGGTAGAGTTTCAGCAAACAGGTGACAATACACTGGTAATGGTAGGTTCTAATACAAGTACTTACATCAGGATTGATAATAATGAGTTGAAAATCCTCTACACGAGAGACGGTAAAACCTGGACAGCTAACTGTACTCGTTAAGCCCGATATTCATGAATTATATTAAAACCTGCTTCTCAGTTGAGAAGCAGGTTTTATTTTAGTGACTGCCTTAGTTTAATCTTTTTTTAAGCACTAATAAACTTTAGTTAAGTTTCTAAAAGGCAGAATTTTCAGTCTGGTTTTTATCTATCTTTGATCAAGAAAACAAATACAACCCATCTCATGAGAAAATTATTAACTGCAATGTCATTAGTTCTAGGACTGGGACTTGCCACGGCTCAGCAGACAGCGCCGGCAAAAACTGCACAACAAACCGTTAAGACGGTAAAAACTACTGAAACAAAAACGGCAAAACCTGTCACCAAATTGAAAAAGGACGGTACGCCGGATAAGAGATATAAGGAAAATAAAATGCTTAAGAAGGATGGTACTCCGGATAAAAGGTACAAAGCAAATAAATAAACTTATATATAGTTGTTATTTTCATAATCAAATTTCGAAGGCCGATGAATTCATTCATCGGTTTTTTTTATTCATATCCTGCTTTAAATATGCGTTCAGATTATTCAGTTATTTATAAATTTGGACTATGCTAAACTTCCTCAAAAAACAAGCAGCGCTCCTATGGGCCAAAAAACATGTCCGCAAAGCCCGTGTATCGGGAAACAATGCCCCGCAGGATCAGGAAATGCTCTTACTGGACCTGGTGAGAAAAGCTGAAAAAACGCTGTTTGGAAGAGAACGTGATTTTGAAAACATCCATTCTGTAAAAGATTTCCAGAAGAAGGTTGCCGTTTCAGACTATGAAGACCTGAAGCCATATATAGAACGCATGAAGAAAGGCCAGGCCAACATTATATGGCCCGGTATCCCGGAATATTTCGCCAAAACCTCAGGAACCACCTCAGGTTCAAAATATATCCCCATTTCTCATGAAGGAATGCCTTTCCAGGTTGCCGGTGCGCAGAGTGCCCTCTTTCATTATATTGCACAAAAAAACAATGCAGATTTTGTAGGCGGAAAAATGATCTTCCTTCAGGGAAGCCCGGAGCTTGAGGACCTTTACGGAGTGAAAACCGGCAGGCTGTCAGGGATCGTAGCCCACCATATTCCTGGGTACCTTCAGAAAAACAGGCTTCCCAGCTGGAAAACCAATACCATAGAAGACTGGGAAACCAAAGTTGACCAGATCATTCTGGAAACAGAGCATGAAAACATGACGCTTATCTCCGGCATCCCGCCATGGCTGATCATGTACTTCGAAAAGCTAACGGAAAAGCACGGCAAAAAAATCAAACAGATTTTCCCGAACCTCCAGCTTATCGTTACCGGTGGCGTTAATTATGAGCCTTACCGTGAAAAGATGGAAGACCTCTTAGGCGGAATGGTTGACATCATCCAGACTTTCCCTGCTTCTGAAGGCTTTTTTGCATTCCAGGACGATTATACCCGGGAAGGGCTTCTGCTGCTCACCAACCATGGTATTTTTTATGAGTTCATTCCTCTTGAAGAGTATGGCAAACCCGGTGCTTCCCGGCTGACCTTAAAAGATATTGAGCTCAATAAAGACTATGCCATGATCCTGACGACGAATTCAGGCTTATGGGCCTATTCGATTGGGGATGTGATACGTTTCATCAGCAAAGATCCGTACAGAATTCTGGTAAGCGGGAGGACTAAGCACTACACATCAGCTTTCGGTGAGCATGTGATCGCTTTTGAAGCAGAAGAAGCCATTAAAGCTACCCTTCAGAAATTTCCGGCACAAATCACTGAGTTCCATCTGGCTCCGCAGGTAAATCCGGAGGAAGGCCTTCCCTACCATGAATGGCTGATTGAATTTGAAAAAAAACCGGAAAATCCGGAAGCTTTCAGACATGAGCTGGACCTTCAGATGAGGCAGCGTAATACCTATTATGACGATCTGATTTCCGGCAATATCCTTCAGCCTCTCAGGATTTCCTACCTGCAAAAAAATGCATTTCAGGACTATGCAAAATCACAGGGAAAGCTGGGAGGGCAAAATAAGATTCCAAGGCTTGCCAATGACAGGAAAATTGCAGATTTGTTAGAAGTTTATAAACTTTAAGCACATTTTTTCAATTCCGAAAACGTATATTCAAAAAAAATTATAAATTTGAAAAACCTAAAAAATAAAAATGAAAGCACCTGTACTTTTTAAATCATCTTTATTAACAAGCCTATTCGTCATTTCGTCGTGCGCCACCACAAAATATACTGAAGACATTTCAAAAAACGATTATTCGAACCTTGAGGCCGGCAAAATGTATGTGGTAACCCTAAAAGACGGTTCTAAAAAGCAGAAAATGCTCTTCCGTAATATAGACGGCGACAATATCGTGGGAACAGCCGGTAAAAAAGACAGCACCGTAGTGATCATCCCCAAATCCAATGTAGCAGCCGTTAAAGACAGATCGAAAGCAAGAGTAAGTGCAGGAGCAGTAGTAATCGGAGCAGCCGGAGTGGCAGCATTGGTATTGAGCTCATCGAGAGCTGATAAATAGACACCATCTTTTGTATATTATTTGATTTATCATTTAAAAATATATCTTATATAAGGCCCTGAATGAATATTTAGGGCTATTTTTGTGCATGATTTCATTCAGTCCGTTACAAACGTTGCAAAATATAGAATTCAGAAATCTTCTTACGGGAAGATTTTTTATCGTTTTAGCCTTCAGGATGCTGGCAACACTACTGGGATGGTGGGTTTATCAGCTGACCAAAGATCCTTTCTCCATTGGTCTGATCGGGCTGTCTGAAGTGATCCCTGCAGTAAGCTGCGCATTATATGCAGGCCATGTAATTGATATGAATGAAAAGAAGAGATTGCTGCTAATCTGTAATTATGCTTATGTCTTTTTGATAGGCCTGTTACTAATCCCGGCTTTCCTGAATGTGGAACTGCATTTTACAGGCCACCAAATCACCTACTTCATTTACAGTGTTATTTTTTTCACGGGCATCGCAAGGGCTTTCATAGGACCTATTGTACCTTCGATGATCCCGAAAATCGTCAAAAAAGAAAACCTTCCCAATGCGGTTACCCTGAACCAGGCAACTTTCCTCATCTCTTCTGTTTGCGGGCATGCCATAGGCGGTTTCCTGATCGGGTATTTCGGAGTACAGTGGACACTGGTGGTGATAATTTCGCTTATATTTATTGCATCGCTGTTTTTCTGGCAACTCAATAAACAATATTCTGAAAATAAAAAGGAGACGGTAAACGTGATGCAGAGCATGGGCGAAGGGATTACTTACATCCTGAAAACAAAAGAGATTCTGGGTGCGCTCTGCCTGGACATGTTTGCGGTACTTTTCGGAGGAGCCGTGGCTATGATTCCGGTGTACGCTACAGACATCCTGAAAGTAGGTGCAGAAGGTTTCGGGCTGCTGAATGCAGCTTCAGACATTGGTTCTATGTGTATCATTACCGTATTATCACTTATTCCATTGAGAAAAAACCAGGGCAAGATCCTTTTGGCCGTAGTAGCCGGATTCGGGCTTTGCATCATAGGCTTCGGATTATCCCATCTGTATTGGCTTTCTTTCATGTTCCTGGTAATGAGTGGGATGCTTGATGGGATTTCAGTGGTGATCCGTGGGACCATTGTCCAGCTTAAGACTCCTGACCATATCAGGGGAAGGGTTCTTAGTGTGAATTCAATTTTCATCATGTCCAGCAATGAAATGGGCCAGTTTGAAAGCGGGCTTATGGCAAAGTTGCTTGGCGTCGTACGTTCGGTAGTATTCGGGGGATCCATGACGGTTCTTATTGCTCTGATTGTAGGAATTACTAATCCGAAATTGAGAAAGATGCAATATTAATACACCATTTACGTTTTAATATTTATGTTAAGTAAATATTAAATAAAAGGCAACTTTTTTTTATATTTGCTACAAATTTCCCCTTATGAAAAAAGTTTTACTCGTTTTTCTGATGATGTTCTGTCAGATATTTTATGCACAGTCAGACTGTACATCCAGTCTTGCTGTCTGCGGGAATTCTGCGATTTCGTACACACCAAGTGGATACGGAAATGTACAGGAAGGCCCCCTGGGAGGCGGATGCCTTTATTCTGAGCACTATTCCGTTTGGTATACGTTTACAGTATCTACCAGCGGTACCCTAACTTTTTTGATTACTCCTAATGCACAGGCAGATTATGACTGGGCAGTTTTTGGTCCGAACAAACAATGCGGAAGCTTAGGTGCTCCGGTAAGATGTTCATACGCTTCAACAGCAAGCGGAATCCTTACCGGCCTTAATATGACAGCAACGGATCTTTCGGAAGGCGCAGGAGGCGATGGGTTCTGTAAGTATATGGATGTGGTTGCCGGGGAAACCTATTATCTGATCGTAGATAATTTCTCTGCCAATACCAATGGATTTGTGCTTACCTGGGGAGGAACAGCTACGCTGTCTTCACCGTTTACTTCTGCAATACAGCCCAATCCTTTCGTTCCGCCGGGAAGCCCGAATGCTACCCCTAACGGACCAAATGAAGTGATTGTATGTTCCAGCCCTGCTGTCTTTGATTTCAGTACATTATCTGCGGGAATCATCAACGGAAATCCGAACTTTGTCGTAAGTTACCATACTTCAGCGAATGATGCGCTTACCGGTAATAACCCTATCACGACTCCACAAACCGTAAATACCACTACCGTATATTACTACAGTATCAGCTATTTAGATCCTGCTAATCCCAACAGTCCGATCAGCAAATGTAAGCAGACCGGGACATTTAAATTCAAACAGGGAAATATCGTTGCACAGGATGCCTCACTAAGCGCCTGTAACAACAACAATGCAGGAACAGCGGTTTATGATCTTACCGCAGCGGCCGTCTTCACGGACCCTACAGCAATTAAGAAGTATTATCCTACCCTTGCGGACCTTAATGCCGGTACCAATGAAATTACGATTCCTACCAACTACCTATCTTCGACAGGTACAGTTTATGTTAAAGTAACCACGCTTCAAGGATGTTCTGACGATGCTCAGATTACCTTAAACTTCAATCCTGTTGTTACGGTAACAGAAGCTACCTTGAGATCATGTTTTATTGAAGGCAGCCCTGCTACAGCTTCTTTCAATCTTACAGCCGCAGCCGTTACAACTCAGACCGGCGTGACCAAAAAATATTATCCTTCACTTACAGATGCTGTAAACCAGACCAATGAAATTGCTACTCCGGCAGCGTACATAGCTCCTAACGGCGTAATATATGTGAGGGTAACCAACTCCAGCGGATGTTATAATGTAGCTAAAGTCACTTTAATCGTCCTTCCTCCAGTGTATTCCAGCGTATTGGAAGATAAAATCATCTGTATAGAAGATACCACGACCCTTGATGCAGGGCCGGGATTCAACGGATATGAGTGGAGCACGGGAGCAACTACACGTACCATCACCAATGTGGGAGTGGGTACATATTGGGTTAAGCTGAAAACAGGAGAGTGTGTAAGTTTGCAGACCGTAAAGGTATATCCGTCCGAACAGCCTGTAATCACCAATATTGATATTGCCAACAATATTGTTACAGTAAGTGTAGCAGGCGGTACTCCACCGTATAAATACTCAATGGACAATATCAAATGGCAGGATTCCAATGTATTCAACAATGTACCGAGAGGCGATAATATGATCTATGTAAAAGATGCCTATGATTGTGATCCGATCCACATAACCGTAATCGTGCCTAACCTGATCAATGTTATTACGCCAAACGGTGACGGAATCAATGACGTTATTGATTATTCCGCATTAGCAGGAAAACAAAGCCTGGTATTCAGTATTTTCGACAGATACGGAGTAAAAATATTCCAGGCGGATAAATCCAACGGATATAAGTGGGATGGTACTTCCGGAGGCAAAAAAGTTCCAACTGGCACTTACTGGTATTCAGTAACCTGGAATGAAAATGACAAAAAGAATACCCCATTCAAATATTCCGGTTGGGTGATGGTAAAAAACAGAGAATAAAGATCTCCTCATAACAACAAGAACCGCTTTTTTAAGCGGTTTTTTATATATAAGTACAAAATAATATAATTTTAATATTTTCATTACATTTGTTTTATCAAAACTGTTCTAAAATGAAAAAGTTACTACTCGTTTTACTTTTATCCTTGTCACACCTGTATTTCTCACAATCTGATTGTGCGACTGCAATTGCAGTATGTGGAAATGCAGGGCAATCCTATACGCCAAGTGGGTACGGGAATACACAGGAGAGCCCTCTGGGAGGATGCCTGTCCACAGAACACTTCTCGGTATGGTATAAATTTACTATCGCTACAGGAGGTACGCTTACTTTCGTGATCGATCCTACCGTAGATCCCAATAACCCGGTAAGTACTGATTATGACTGGGCTGTTTATGGTCCCAATGTTCAGTGCGGCAGTCTCGGTACACCCGTAAGATGTTCATATGCTGCTGGCGGTGGCCCTACAGGACTCAACATGACTTCAACCGATACGACAGAAGGTGCAGGAGGGGACCGTTTCGTAAAATATATGGACGTTCTTCCCGGTGAAACCTATTATATGATTGTGGATAATTTCTCCAGTAATACTATGGGATTCTCCCTTACCTGGGGCGGAACCGCTACCTTGGCTTCCCCTTTTACAGATCCGAACTTAACTCCAAATCCATTTGTCGCTCCCGGCAATGCCAGTGCTACTCCAGGAGCACCTAATGAAATCCTGAAATGCCAGTTACCTACAACATTTGATTTCGCAACCTTAACTAACGGAATCCTTAATGGAAACCCTAATTTCCAGGTTTCATACCATTACAGCTCGAATGATGCCCTTACAGGAGCAAACCCTATTACAGCTCCGGTTACGGTGAACGGAACCGATATTTATTACTACAGCATCCATTATCAGGATCCTGCCAACCCAAGCAACCCAATCAACAGCTGTACACAGATTGGTCCTTTTAAATTCAAGCAGGGGAATATTGTCGCTGAAGATGCAAACCTTCTTGCCTGTAACAACAACGGTGCAGGTACTGGAACCTTCGATCTTACGCTGGCTGATGTTTTCAGTGAGCCAACAGCTACGAAAAAATACTACCCTACCATGAATGACCTGAACGCAGGCACCAATCAGATCATGAATCCTACGGCTTACGTTTCAGGTCCCGGAAAGGTATATGTAAAAGTGACATCTTCTGAAGGATGTTCAGATGATGCAGTGATTACATTAGACTTTTTACCTGTAGTAGTGGTACAGGATGCCACATTGGAATCCTGTTATATTGACACCAATATCACTACAGCTGCATTCGACCTCACCACAGCGGCTGTTTCAACGCAGACGGGGGTTACGAAGAAGTTTTATACCACCAATGCCAATGCGCTGAGCCAGACGAATGAAATCCTTAATCCTGCAGCCTATATTTCAGCCAACGGTGTTGTATTTGTGAGGGTAACCAGTGCGGATGGATGTTTTGCCATTTCAAAAATCAATCTGATCGTATTGCCTCCGGTAAAATCTACCGTCCTGAAAGACCAGATCATCTGTATCGAAGACAGGACTACTCTGGATGCTGGCCCGGGCTTTGACGGATATGAATGGAGCACCGGTGCTACAACACAGAGTATTCAGGGCGTAGGCGTGGGAATGTACTGGGTAAAATTAAAAACAGGAAAATGCTATACCCTGCAAAATGTTCGTGTCTATTCTTCCGAACAGCCCGTAATTACCGGCATAGAGATTTCCAATAATACCATTACCATTAGTGCCAATGGAGGCAAAAGCCCATACCGCTATTCTATTGACGGTGTGAACTGGCAGGATTCCAATGTATTCACCGGGCTGCCGAGAGGAGAAGCTAAAGTATACGTAAAAGATGCTTACGACTGTAATCCGGTAGAAGTACAGGTAACGGTTCCGAATCTTATCAATGTCATTACGCCTAACGGTGACAATATCAATGATGAGATAGACTACTCAGCACTGGCCTATAAGAAAAACCTGGTATTTACCATCTATGACAGATATGGAAATCAGCTTTACATAGCAGACCAGATAAGAAATTTTAAATGGAACGGTACCTCAGGAGGAAAAAAAGTCCTTACCGGAACATACTGGTATACCATTTCATGGACCGAGAACGATAAAAATAATACCCAGACCAAATATAACGGATGGGTACTGGTAAAAAACAGGGAATAACCTTCGTTTTCAAACACTTAAAAAATCACCCTGTAAAAGGGTGATTTTTTTTGCACAATGTATTGCCTGATTTGATGGGCATTTGCTGCTGATTCCCTTAATTTGTGGATTACTATTTTTAATTTACTTTTCAAAAAAACTATCTTTGCATCATGGCGCAGAAAGAAACATTATCATCTCTCACCCATGGCAATTTTGCCAGAGAGCTGTCAATTGCTGATGGGAAAATGCCTCCTAATGCAGTGGATTTTGAACGGCTGGTGATCGGAACTTTTTTAATTGATAAAAAAGGGCTGGATCATTCCATTGACCTGCTTACCCCGGAAGTTTTTTACGATCCGAGGCATCAGGTGATTTTTGCAACCATCCTGAAATTATATGAGGGGAACCATCCGGTGGATCTGATGACAATCATACAGGATCTGAAGAAAGAAGAAAAACTCTATGCTGCAGGAGGAGATCATTATATTATAGATCTTACCATGGGAGTAAGCTCCTCTGCCCATATCGAATACCACGTACGTGTTATTCTCGAAAAATACATCCTCAGAAGTCTGATCAACGTATCAGCCAATGTCATCGATTCTGCCTATAAAGAATCAACAGACGTTTTTGAGCTTCTTGACAAAGCGGAACAGTCTTTTTTTGAAATCACCAACGGAACGATTAAAAAAGGGTTTGACACTGCAAATTCCCTTGTAAAACAGGCTATTGAAACGATTAAATCGCTTAAAGACAAGCAAGGACTTTCCGGTGTGCCTTCCGGTTTCCGCGATGTGGATAAAGAAACGGGAGGATGGCAAAATTCCGACCTGATCATCATTGCGGCCCGTCCGGCAATGGGAAAAACAGCTTTCCTTCTTTCTATGGCAAGGAATATCGCGGTAGGGCATAAAATTCCAATGGCCCTGTTCTCTCTTGAGATGGCCTCCGTACAACTTATTACCCGGATGATTGCCTCCGAAACAAGGATTTCATCTGAAAAGCTAAGAAAGGGGACGCTGGATGATGATGAATGGCAGAGGTTATTCTCAAATGTTTCTGAACTGGAAAATGCTCCGCTGTACATTGATGAAACACCTTCCCTTTCCATATTCGACTTCCGGGCAAAATGCCGGAGACTGGTAATGCAGCACGGCGTTAGGCTAATCATGGTGGATTACCTTCAGCTGATGACTGCCGGTAGCGGCGGTAAAGGGGTAGGAAACCGTGAACAGGAGATTTCGATGATTTCCCGTTCCCTGAAAGCTATTGCCAAAGAACTTAACGTACCGGTTATTGCACTTTCACAGCTTTCCCGAAGCGTGGAAGCCCGTCCCGGAAAAAGGCCTCAGCTCTCGGACCTCAGGGAATCCGGAGCGATTGAACAGGATGCAGATATCGTATCCTTCATCTTCCGTCCCGAATATTATAAAATTACCGTGTGGGATAATGATGAAGAAGGACAGGAAACTTCAACGGAAAATCAGGCAGAGCTTATCATTGCAAAGCACAGGAATGGTGCAACTGCAGATGTGAGGCTGTCATTCCTTAAACATTTCGCTAAGTTTGGGGATATTGAGGCTGCTTTTGACGGCGGAGTCGGTGGCGGATATCCGTCCGGATTTGGTTCAGGTGATGCTAACGGCTTTGATAAGATAAGGACCACCATTCAGCCCGGTGCCGCATTTGATCTTCCCAACAGCTCACAGGTTTCAGGATCTTCTATGAACGATTTTGATGATGATGACGATTTCCCTTTCTAAATAAGCCAGCCTGGCAGGAAAGCTGATCAAACAGAACAACAGAGATAACTGAATTACCGATACGGAACTTAAGCTCAAAGACCTGTACTCCTTGTACTAAAATATTGAAAATAGATCTGTATCCAAGTATTTGTAATTAACAACAGACGCGTTTTTGAGAATTGAAATATACACAGACGGCGCATGCAGCGGAAATCCCGGAAAAGGAGGATATGGAATCCTCATGCGTGTCCCCGAAAAAAACTATCAGAAAACTTTTTCTAAAGGCTTCCGGAAAACTACCAACAACAGGATGGAGCTCCTGGCTGTGGTTACAGCACTGGAAAAGCTAAAATCTCCGGAAAACGATATCCATATTTACACCGACAGCAAATACGTGGCAGATGCGGTGAACCAAAACTGGATTTCAGGCTGGGTGCGCAGGGGCTGGAAAAATGTGAAAAACCCGGATCTCTGGAAAAAATTTGTAGAACTCTATCAAAAACACAAACCTCAACTGCATTGGATAAAAGGGCATGCCGGTCATTTTTGAAAATGAATTATGTGATAAACTTGCCGTGGCAGCGGCAGCTTCCGGCGATTTGGAAATTGATGCATACTTCGAAAATATGGAAAATAATTCGCTCTTTTAATTTATGGGGTTTATTTTATAACAACATCATTCCTTTATCCAAAATATTAAACATATCTGTTTTAATTTATCATTTATTAAAAAAAATACATCATTTTCAATAAAATCATTATACAATATATATTTTTTGATTAGGATTTAATATCTTTACACGTCTAATTAAAAGTATTATATTAATGAAAAGAAAACTACTGTCTTATTTTACTATAGTTTTACTTTGCTTTTCGGGAACATTTTTCTCCCAGACTTATCAGTTGACGGGAAACCCTGTGAATACTACAGGATGGGATGTAGTTCCTTCAGCAACGGTAAATACTGATTTCATACAACTTACGGCAGATCAGATTTCTCAGGTAGGAGGCATTAAACTTAATGCCCCGATCAACCTGAAATTCTGTAATAAATGGAGGGTGGAATTTGATTTCAGGATTGACGGCAACGGAACTACCAGCTATGGAAGAGGAGACGGTTTTGCATTCTGGTATCTTGCGAATCCTCCTTCATCCTACGTTACAGGTGGCGGACTGGGAATTCCAGCCAATGCCACCGGCCTGATGATAGGGTTTGATATATTCAACAACAGCACGGAAGCACAAATGAGCAAAGTCCACCTGCTGTACGGAACCAACAACACTTCAGGGAATAACATAGAATACAACAACACTCCCGGAAGTACTTTCCATTCCCCAGACCTTATCACTACCCAGCCTTTTGTAGGTGCCAACTTCAAGCACGTAGAAGTAACAGGAGAAGTAGATCCGGCGAACGTGACCAACTGGATCATTACCATTAAGATTGACAATAACACGATTGTTTCACAGTCGTTTGCTCCATCCGGAACAGCAGGAGGCATGACGCAGGGGTATTTTGGTTTTTCAGCTTCCACCGGAGCTGCCAGTGCAAGGCATTCCATTAAAAATGCAAAAATCTATACGGATAAAGTATCTATTTTGCAGGCCTCGACTACACAGTCTTTCTGCCCTAACCCTACTACAGGATTTGCGGCGGTTAACCTTACTTCTTTCAACAGCCAGTTTGTTTCCAGTCCTAGCAATTATACATTTACCTATTATGTAACAGGCAGCTCAACGCCTATTGCAACCCCTACCAATTATCAGTTCAACGCGAACACCTCAATTACCGTTGTGGTAAAAGACAATGCAGGGATCCTCTGTGATAACCCGGACGGAAAAATACTTCTGACATTATCTCCTTTCACCGCAAATGATGCCACCTTGGTGGCTTGTAACAACAATAATGCAGGAACGGCAACCTTCGACCTTACCGTCGCAAATGTAACGGGGCAGACAGGTGTAATTAAAAAATATTACAAAACCCTGAATGACCTCAACGCAGGAACCAATGAAATTACCAATCCGTCCAGTTACGTTTCGGCAGCAGGAACGGTGTACGTAAAGGTAACCACACCGCAGGGATGTACAGGCAATGCCAAGATTAACCTAACTTTCCACACGAATACGACCGTCAATGATGCTACGCTTCAGTCATGTTTTATAGATTCGGCACCAAGTACAGGAGCATTCAACCTGACTTCAGCGAATGTGACTACAGCCACAGGGGTTACTAAGAAATATTATACTACAGTTGCCAACGCGGTGGGCGGAACCAATGAGATTTTAAATCCGGCCGCCTATATTTCAGGTAATGCAGATGTATATGTGAAGGTTATTGATTCCAATGGGTGTTATATGATTGCTAAAATCACCCTTAAGGTATTGCAACCTGTACAGTCATCTGTTCTGAAGGATAAAACGATCTGTGTTGCAGACAGAACCACATTGGATGCCGGACCGGGATTCGATGGCTATGAATGGAGTACCGGTGCTACTACTCAGTCTATTCAGGGAGTTCCTGTAGGAATTTACTGGGTAAAACTAAAAACAGGCAACTGCTACACCCTTCAGATGGTTAGAGTTAATGCTGCTGTACAACCAGTAATCTCTTCCATCGATATCAGTAATAACACCATTACTATTAATGTGAACGGAGGCTTACCACCGTACAAATATTCACTGGATGGAATCAACTGGCAGGATTCTAATGTATTTACCGACCTTAAAAGAGGGGAAGTCAATGTATATGTAAAAGATGCCTATAATTGCGAACCGGTTCATATTCAGGTGACCGTTCCTAATCTCCTTAATGTGATTACGCCTAACGGAGACAACAAAAATGATTTCATCGATTATTCAGCACTGGCTTACAAAAAAAATCTGGTATTCACCATCTATGACAGATACGGCAATCAGATGTACAAGGCAGACAAAATAAGAAACTACAAATGGGACGGAACAGCTTCCGGGAAAAAAATCCCTACAGGAACGTACTGGTATACCATATCATGGAATGAAAATGATAAAAACAATACACAGACAAAATATTCCGGCTGGGTATTGGTAAAAAACAGAGAATAAATAATCTGAAGATCACTTCTGCCTGGAAGTGATCTTCTATTTTTTTAACCATGACAAACTAAGGTATAGAATACCGTGTCATATCGAATTCTATTAACAAACAATCAATTATGATCAGATGAAAAAAGTTCTACTCACCTATTTTTTACTGCTCTTGTTCTGCGGGATTCCGCAATTTTCGTTTTCCCAGACTTACCAGCTCACCGGAAATCCTGTGAATACCACTGGCTGGACACTTATACCATCCGGAACCGTCATAACAGATTTCATACGGCTTACGGATGATGCCATAAGCCAGTCAGGCGCCATTAAACTGAATGATCCTATCAACCTGAAATATTGCGATAAATGGAAGGTTGAATTTGATTTCAGAATTGACGGCAACGGAACGGCTGCTTACGGTAGAGGTGACGGATTCACGTTCTGGTATCTGAATAATCCTCCTTCAGGATTCATCAGCGGAGGCGGACTCGGAATTCCGGCCAATGCCACCGGGCTCATGGTTGGATTTGACATCTTTAACAATACCACCGAAGCCCAGATGAGCAAAGTCCATTTGCTCTACGGAACGAATAATTCAACCAATAACAATATAGAATACAACAATACGCCGGGAAGTACATTCCATTCCGCTGACCTGAACGGCTCACAGCCTTTTGTTGGAGCCAATTTTAAACATGTTGAAGTAAACGGGCAGACCGATCTTACCAATCCGGCAAACTGGATTATCAGCATTAAAATTGACGGGGTACAAATCGTCAATCAGTCCTTTGCCCCTTCAGGAGGAGCGATAGGCATGACTCAGGGATATTTTGGGTTTTCTGCCTCAACCGGTGCAGCCAGTGCAAGGCATTCAATCAAGAATGCTAAAATCTACATTGATAAAGTCCCGATATTAACCAACACGGTAACTCCTTTTGTATGCGTTAACCCGGCAAGTGGTACCGGAACGGTAAACCTTACCTCTTACGCATCACAATTTGTAGCGAATCCTTCAAACTATACCATTACGTATTATGTTTTAGGAAGCTCTACACCCATTGCGAATCCTTCCAATTTCCAGTATAGTGGAAACACCACTATTACGGTAGTCATCAAAGACCCAACCTCAACACTGTGCGACAACGGAGACGGTGTCATTCAACTTAATCCTACTCCATTTGCAGCACAGGATGCAAGCCTTACTGCCTGCAACAACAATAATGCGGGAGGCGGGCTCTTTGACCTCACCACTGCTGCGGTAACTACGGTTCAGGGAGTTACCAAAAAGTTTTACAATACCTTGTATGACCTCAACAATGGCGGCCCTGAAATCACCAATCCTGCTGCATTCTTCTCTCCTGCCGCTACCGTGTATGTTAAAGTTACCACGCCTCAGGGATGTGTTTCCAATGCCAAAATCACGCTGAACATTGCTCCGGTCGTTACAGTGACTGATGCCACTTTGAGATCCTGCCCTATAGAAACCAACCCTTCTACTGCTTCATTCAATCTTACAGCAGCCACAGTTGGAACAGGCACCAAAAAATATTATCCGTCTCTGACAGATGCGGTGAACGGGACGAACGAGATTTCTACGCCCACTGCCTACATTGCTCCTAACGGAGTGATCTACGTAAAGGTAAGCAACAGCAGCGGATGCTATGGTATTGCAAAAGTGACCCTGGTGGTAATTCCTTCTGTGTACTCTTCTGTTCTGACAGATCAGACGATTTGCCCTGAAGCAACAACCACTTTGGATGCAGGACCCGGATTTGCAAGCTATCAGTGGAGCACCGGCGCCACTACCCGTTCTATAACCAATGTGGGCATAGGCACATACTGGGTAAAACTGAAGACCGGAGACTGCGTAGTCACTCAAAACGTAAAAGTATATCCTTCGGAACAACCGGTGATTACTTCAGTTGATATTTCCGGCACAACGGTAACGGTATATGTTAAAGGCGGGACCTCTCCATATCAGTATTCCATGGATAATATACACTGGCAGGATTCCAATATCTTTAAAAACGTATCGAGAGGAGTAAGCAAAATCTATGTTAGAGACAGCTATAATTGTACTCCGATGGAAATAGACATTACAGTACCGAATATCATCAATGTAATCACACCTAACGGAGATGGCGTGAATGATGCCATTGATTATTCCGCACTCGCCGGGAAAAAGAATCTGGTATTCAGTATCTTTGATCGTTACGGCGCTAAAATCCACCAGGGAGACAAGTCCAACCGCTACAGATGGGACGGAACCATAGGCGGAAGGAAAGTTCCTACCGGAAGTTACTGGTATTCGGTGACCTGGAATGAAAATGACAAGAAAAACACCTCTGTTAAATATTCAGGATGGATCCTGGTAAAAAACAGGGAGTAAATAACAACTATTCATCAGAAGGAGCCACTTGAATAAAGTGGCTCTTTTTTTGTGCCTTTTGATATATGATATATCACTTTTTAACAGGTTTATTAATATCCAATGCTTAAATTTGTTGTATGAACTATTTGGAAGCTTTAAGCAAAAGATATTCTGTAAAGATATTTAACAAGGAAATCATTCCCCAGGAGACCCTGCATTCCATACTGGAATCCGGAAAACTGGCTGCCAGTTCCCTTGGGCTTCAGCCTTACAAAATTATTGTAGTACAGAGTGAGGAGATGAAGCAGAAATTGATCCCTTCGTTCTACAACCCGTCCCAGATTTCCACCTGTTCACACCTCATTGTCATTATTTCAAAGAAAAGCATCGATGAAAAGTATATCAGGGGGTATTTCAATCATATTTCTGAAGTACGGGATATTCCGGAGGAAACGCTGGATCCTTTCAGAAAGAGCATTCACCAGCATATAGACCGGCAGACAGATGATCAGATCTTCAACTGGGCAGAGAAACAGGCCTACATTGTACTGGCTAACCTGATGTATGCTGCCGCTCTTGAAAATGTGGACTCCTGCCCCATGGAAGGTTTTCGCCAGGATGTCCTGGAGGAAATCCTGAATATTGATTCCGCAACGGAAAAGGCCACCGTTACCCTGGCCCTGGGCTACCGCTCGGAAGAAGATCATTTCCAGCATATGAAAAAAGTAAGAAAACCAAACGAAAAATTGTTTACATTTATTTAGTTATTTGTGACGATTGTACCTAAAGCAAGCATAATGATAAAAGCGGATGTATTAGTGATCGGCTCCGGCATTTCGGGTCTCTCCTATGCCATTAAAGTTTCTGAACAGTTTCCTGATGCCAAGATCATCATGGTTACCAAGTCTGACAAAGACGAAAGCAATACCAAATACGCACAGGGCGGCCTGGCGGTGGTGACCGATTTCAAGAAAGACAATTTCGATAAACATATAGAAGATACCATGCGGGCGGGCGACGGAGGAAGCAAGCGCGATATCGTGGAAATGGTAGTAAAAGAAGCGCCGGCAAGGTTCAATGAAATTGTGGAATGGGGCGCCAACTTCGATATGAAAAACGGTAAATTCGCTTTGGGAAGAGAAGGAGGCCATACAGAAAACAGAATTGTCCATCATAAAGATATTACCGGGTTTGAAATTGAAAGAGCCCTTTTACAGACAGCCAACAACAGCCCGAATATTGAAATCCTGGACCATCATTACGTCATCGATATCATTACGCAGCACCATGTTCCCGGAAAAGAGCTGGTAGAAGGAGATATCCATTGCTACGGTGCCTATATCCTGGATGAGAAACAGAAAATCATCAAGAAGATCACCTCAAAAATTACCCTGGTAGCTACCGGGGGAGCCGGGCATGTATATAAAAATACTACCAACCCTACCATTGCTACCGGCGACGGCATTGCTTTTGTGGCACGTGCACAAGGGAAGGTATCCAATATGCAGTATTACCAGTTCCATCCTACAGCCCTTTACAGTAAGATTGACGGAATGCTGTTCCTGATCTCAGAAGCCGTGCGTGGAGACGGAGCCAAACTGAGGACCAAGAAAGGTGAAAAATTCATGCATAAATATGATGAGCGTGAAGAATTGGCTTCCCGGGATATCGTTGCCCGTGCCATTGATGCGGAAATGAAAATAACCGGTGACGAGTATGTAGGCCTGGACTGCCGTGAGATGAATCAGGAAAAGTTTCTGGAGCACTTCCCCAACATCTATAAAAAATGCAAAGATGAAGGTATAGATCCTTTTTCACAGCTGATCCCTGTGGTTCCGGCATGCCATTACCTTATGGGCGGAATTGAAGTAGACAGAGACGGACAGTCTTCCATCCACAATCTTTTTGCTGTAGGTGAATGCACCAATTCCGGACTTCACGGTGCCAACAGGCTTGCCTCTAACTCACTGCTTGAAGGCCTGGTCTTCGGTCATAATGCCGCCATAAAAACCGTAGAGCTCCTGCATCAGAATGATTTTAACTTCGATGACCTGAAAGCCGTTCCGGAATGGAATGAAGAAGGCATGAAAATTATGGACGAAATGGTCATTGTATCCTACCTAAGGAAACAGTTACAGGAAATGATGAGCGACCTGGTAGGTATCGTGAGAAGCAACCGCCGCCTGAATATGGCCCTGCAAAAGCATCAGGAGATTGCTGCAGCCGTAGATGAGATCTATCATTACTCCATCCTTTCCCCACAACTATCCGAACTCAGAAATTTAACTACCGTTGCCCGGCTTATCATTACCCAGTCTATGGAAATGAAAGAAAATAAAGGGGCATTTTATAATAAAGACCTAGCATAATCCCATTACTATGAAAAAACCGGCATATGTTACAGATAAAGCATTAAAACAGTTTATCAAGAACGCTTTGGAAGAAGATATTCAGGATGGCGACCACTCTACTCTTTCCACCATACCGAAAGGCCTTGAGCAAAGCGCAAAGCTACTGGTAAAACAGGACTGTATTCTTGCAGGCGTGGAGCTGGCTGAAATCATATTTAAAACTTTTGACAAAAACTTAACGGTAGAAGTTTTCATCAGGGACGGCGAAGCAGCCAAAGCAGGTGACCTTGCATTCATAGTGTCCGGAAGCGCACAGTCCATTCTTTCTACAGAGAGGCTTGTCCTCAACTGCATGCAGCGCATGAGCGGTATCGCTACCCTTACACATGAATGGGATTCCCGCCTGGTAGGAACCAAAACCAAACTTCTTGATACCCGGAAAACCACTCCTAATTTCAGGATATGTGAGAAATGGGCTGTAGCCATAGGTGGAGGAACCAATCACCGTTACGGATTGTATGATATGATAATGCTCAAGGACAATCATATCGATTACAACGGCAGCATTACGAATGCTGTAAAAATGGCAAAGGAATACAACAAAAAGAATAAAAAGAAACTTAAAATAGAAGTTGAGACCAGAAACCTTGAGGAAGTACAGGAAGCCATTAAGGCAAAGGTAGACAGAATTATGCTGGACAATATGGATGTGAAAACCATGAAAGAAGCGGTAAAGCTGATTAACGGAGTTTGTGAAAGCGAAGCTTCAGGAGGAATTACCCGGGATATGTTAAAAGAAATTGCCTCTACAGGTGTGACCTATATCTCTGCCGGCGCCCTTACCCATTCCGCAGAAAATATCGATTTAAGCCTTAAAGCCGTGAAATAACGTTGAACTTTTAATAAAAATGGTATTGATTTGTTAAAAATTCAATAATATGATTTTTTTCATGTAAAATATCAATAACTATGCAATGCATTGAAAATCAATTTTATAAAAGCTAATAAGAATGAGTAAAAATTAACATAAAGTTAATATTAGTTAAAATTTATTTCCTCAATTTTGCAGAAAATTAAATCTAACTATTACTAACGATTATGAAATTAATCAACAAATCGATTCTAACTGCGATAATTACGCTATCTACAGCTAGTGTCTATTATGCTCAGCAAGTTCAGGACACAGTTTCTAAGTCCAAAGACATTGAAGAGGTAATCCTAAGAGGTGTGACAGATATCGCTAAAGATAGAAAGACACCTGTAGCAGTATCTACTATTAAGGCTGCACAGATTCTTGAAAGACAAGGAAACCAGGAGCTTGTTGAATTACTCAATACAACACCTTCGGTATATGCTACAAAAGGTGGTGGTGGTTTCGGAGACTCTCAGATTGTAATGCGTGGGTTTGAATCCAGAAACATTGCAGTAATGGTAAACGGTATGCCTGTTAATGATATGGAGGGGGGTACTGTTTATTTTTCAAACTGGACTGGTCTTTCTGACGTAACTAGCTTCATACAGGTACAGAGAGGACTTGGTTCTTCCAAACTGGCCATTGCATCTGTAGGAGGTACGATGAACTTCATTACAAAATCAGCCGACATGAAAAAAGGCGGTATTGTAAGATTAGGAGTTGGTAACAATGATTATTTAAAAACTTCATTTGCTTATAATACCGGAAAATCTGATAAGGGATGGTCTTCTTCATTCTTAATGGGTAGACAATCAGGAGCCACTTATATTCAAAATACAGATTATGAGGCGTATACTTACTTCTTTGCTTTAGGATGGGAAGTGAACAAAAAGCATAACTTACAGTTTACTATTACCGGAGCTCCGCAGTGGCACGATCAAAGGTCTTTTGCACCTACGATCTCTGATTATATTAAATATAATCCGGATAATGATGGGACACCGGACAGGACCTATAATAGTGACTGGGGGTATTATACTAATGCTGAAGGCAAAAGGGTTGCATTATCCAACAGATCCAACTATTATAACAAACCTGTTATGATGCTGAACTGGGATTGGACATTTAATGAAAAATCAAAGTTAAGTACTGTAGCATACATGTCTAACGGTAGAGGTGGTGGAACAGGTGATCTTGGTAGGGTAAACGGAAGAAACCTTACCGCAACAGTAAACGGGGCACCATACTTCAGAGATGCACAGGGGTTATACAATTACGATAAATTATTCGCTGAAAATGCTGCTGTGAATGTAAATACTGCTAATGCAGGAAGTACACTTATCCGCAGAGCCAGCATCAATTCTCACAACTGGTATGGTATTTTAGCTAATTTCCAGCATAAAATAAATGATAACTGGAACTTCTCGGTAGGTACAGATGACAGATATTATTATGGGTACCATTATCAGGTTATCTCAGATCTATACGGAGCAGCTGGATATAAAGACAGCAATAATAAAAACATAGCACCTAATGTAGTTACGGCTACTTCTGACTACAAGAAATTGAACTGGAATCCTTTTGGTGGAAGCCAGGTTCCATTAAATGAGAGAATAGGATTTAGTAATGATGGTGAAGTACTTTGGTACAGTGGATTCGGACAGGTTGAATATTCTAAAGACAACTTATCTGCTTTCATCCAGGGTTCAGTTTCAAACCAGGGATATCAGAGGATTGATGAGTTTGTTCAGGATGGTGTTACTGTACAGAGAAACCAAACAGTAAACAGAAAAACCGGATTTAAAAATATCTTCGGATACAACATCAAAGGGGGTGCAAACTATAACATCAATGAAAACAATAATGTTTTCGCCAACATTGGTTACTACAGCAAGCAGCCGTTTATGAATACGGTATATCCTAGCAATCAACAAGTGGTTAACCCACAGCTGACCAATGAGAAAATTTTCTCTGCTGAGGTAGGATATGGATTCAGATCTGCGAAATTCAATGCAAATGTGAACCTTTACAGAACGCAATGGAAAGACAGAGCATTAAGAAGAACGATTACAGTACCAAATGTAACTGACGCTTATGCAGAAATGAACGGGATTACTGAAATCCACCAGGGAGTTGAGGTTGATGCAGTATACAGACTTAACAACTATTTAGAATTTAACGGAATGTTCTCTTGGGGTGATTACCACTATGAAGGAAATGCCACAGGAACAACATTTGACGGAAATAATAATCCTTTAACCGTTGCTGGTGATTCCAATACAACAACCCTTTATCTTGATAAAGTAAAAGTGGGAGGAACAAACAATAACAGTATCCCGCAAATGACGGCTGCTTTGGGAGCAACTGTTAAACCGGTAAAAGATTTAAGCATTTATGCAGGATGGCGTTATGTTGGAAAACTGTATTCATCTATTGATATTGCTACCTTCTCAAATCCTGCCAACCAGGAAAGAGGCGTATTAAAATTACCTGATTATAACTTAACGGATATCGGTATATCCTATAAGATAAGATTAAAGGATAACTCCAAGTTCTTTACTATCGGAGCAAACGTATACAACTTGTTTGATAAAACATATATCCAGGACGGAGCAACCAATAACTTTGTTAAAACGGTGGGCGACTTTACAACCACTACCACAGGAGGGGTAACAACAACAGCGCAACAAAAGTATGACGCTTACATCAACAACCCTGCTAACTTTTACAATGGTATTGATACTTCAAACCGTGTATATTTCGGATTCGGAAGAACATGGGCTGCTACATTATCATTCAACTTCTAAGAAAAACATTAGATTTTATACTGATCAAATCCCGGCAACAAGCCGGGATTTTTGTTATATTTGTGTACAAAAAAATTGACTATGGATTTTTACAACATTTTATTGAATGCGCACAAAGGTTTTGGATACCTGGAACTGCTTCTGGTAGCGTTATTTGTTATTGCACTTTTAACTACCATGTTCGGTTTCAGCGGTAAAGTGAACGGTTTCCTGAAAAAAACCACCCTGTTTACCATGATCTTTTTCCACATTCAGTTCCTGATAGGGCTTACCATGCTGATCATTAATTTCAGCAAGGGAATGGACATGGGATCTGTGATGAAAGATTCCTACCTCAGGTTCCAGTATGTAGAGCATCCTTTCTCTATGCTGATTGGCGCCGTGCTGATGACCATCATCAATAAGAAAGTAAAATCCAATGATACCATTTCTCTTGCCATTGTGATCATGGGGCTTATTGCAGTAGGATTGTTTACCTTTGCATTCCCTTGGGCCAGAGTCTTTGGGGCATAGATATAAATTATGAGTTATAAGGTATAGCTCTTTACAGTTTAATATTCAAATATTTATTACATCAATGAAAGTAGCAGTAGTAGGCTCAACAGGAATGGTTGGCCAGGTTATGCTTAAAGTTTTGGAGGAGAGAAACTTCCCTGTCACAGAATTAATTCCGGTAGCATCGGAAAAATCTGTAGGTAAGAAGGTGAAGTATAAACAGGAAGAATTCACGATTGTAAGCATAAAGGACGCTATTGCCGCAAAACCAGATCTTGCCATTTTTTCGGCAGGCGGATCCACTTCGTTGGAATTTGCCCCGCAGTTTGCGGAAGCAGGCATTACCGTGATCGATAATTCTTCTGCATGGAGAATGGATCCGGATAAAAAACTGGTGGTGCCGGAAATCAACGCTGATGTTTTAACCAAAGAAGATAAAATTATTGCCAACCCGAACTGTTCTACCATCCAGCTTGTGATGGTTTTGGGGCCGCTTAATAAAAAGTATGACCTGAAAAGGGTAATCGTATCCACTTATCAGTCGGTAACCGGTACCGGAAAAGCGGCAGTAGACCAGCTGAACTCAGAAATCAGCGGAGATGACTCAGTTGCCAAAGTTTACCCGTATCAGATCTTCAAAAATGCATTGCCTCACTGTGATGTTTTCGGTGATGATGATTATACGAAAGAAGAAATAAAGCTGATGAAGGAGCCTAAGAAAATCCTGGGTGATGACACCTTTAACCTTACTGCCACTGCCGTGAGGGTGCCTGTACAGGGAGGACATTCTGAAAGCGTTAATATCGAATTTGAAAATGAGTTTGACCTGGATGAAGTAAGAAAGATCCTTTCCGAAACACCGGGCGTCATCGTTATGGATGATGTGAAAAACAACCACTATCCGATGCCGCTATACTCGGAAGGCAAAGACGAAGTATTCGTAGGAAGAATCAGGCGGGACCTTTCGCAGCCCAAGACCCTGAATCTCTGGATCGTAGCAGACAACCTCAGGAAAGGAGCCGCTACCAACGCAGTGCAGATTGCAGAATATCTTATCGAACATAACTTAGTATAAACTAACAAATAAAAAAGAATCTCAAAACGGGATTCTTTTTTTATCCGAACTTATGAACCGGAATCAGGAAAACAGCACAGAAAAAATAGGGTTCCAGAGGCTTATTGCAGTCTTTGGCGTTATACTCTTCATCGGAAAGCTCTTTGCATGGAAGCTGACCAACTCAGACGCCGTCTTCTCCGATGCTATGGAAAGCATCGTTAATGTAATCAGTGCATTTATGGGGCTCTACTCCCTGCACCTTGCCGCCAAACCAAAAGACGAGGATCATCCGTACGGCCACGGAAAAGTGGAATTTGTGACTTCAGGAATCGAAGGTGCCCTGATAGCCATTGCAGGTATTATGATCATCTATGAAGGCATCAACAGCCTTTTAACAGGCAAAACACTGAATAAACTGGACTGGGGTATTTTAATTATTGCAGCAACGGCAATAGTCAATTATATTTTAGGGTACATTTCCATTAAAAAAGGACAGAAAGCAAACTCACTTGTTCTTATATCTTCCGGAAAACACCTCCAGTCCGACACCATAACAACGCTCGGCGTAGTCATCAGCCTCGTGGTGGTCTACTTTACCAAAATCTACTGGCTGGATTCGGTGGTGGCTTTAATTTTCGGGCTGTACATTATCTTTGTGGGGTATAAGATTGTACGTCGGTCTTTAAGCGGCATCATGGATGAGCAGGATCCCGATCTCCTCAACCAGATTGTCAGCATCCTTGAAGAGAACCGGAGAACGGAATGGATCGATATTCACAATATGAAAATCCAGCAGTTCGGATCTTCCCTCCATATTGATGCACACATTACCCTTCCCTGGTATTACAGCCTCCGGGATGCACACAAAGAAATGGAAAACGTCATTATGCTGCTCGCAAAAAATACCCGGCGGAGCGTAGAATTCAACTTTCATATGGACGACTGCAAAAGCATCTCCTGTCCGGTATGCCAGATTATGGACTGCCCGGTAAGAGAACGGAATTTCGTCAAAAGGGTACAGTGGACACCGGAAAATGTGACGCGCGTGGAGAAACATACTTCGGACTCATAAAAAATAAATCTGTAAACTGGCAGGTATTTCCGATATTGATCAACATATATGTCTCTACTGACAAATGTTTTTGCACGCAGTTAAGGATTTCTTTCAGAGATCTTTTTCCGCTAAACTTTTCCGGTAATAAAACATCGGAATAAGCAGCAGAAGAATTAGAGGCTGGATCACAAACCTGCGCATGTAAAAAGAGAAAAGATAACCGGTTTCAAAGCGGTCATCAATGCAATATAGGTAAATTGGGAAAGTAATGCCAAAAACAATGGTCATGAGAATACCGCCCTGCAATGTCCACTGTTTATTCCTGAACCAGAAATAGATGATCATGCAGGAAAAAAAGAGATTGAGGATAAATCTGAACAGATGGCTGATGATGAGTTTCCCCCAGTCAAAAGCAGGGAAAGCAACTTCTTTGCTGGCCTCATGAAAATACGTAAGGAAAGGATCGTAAAATATACGGTCTTCCATGATCCTCACGCCGATTAGCCCGAGGATTCCCAGTCCTACCAGTAACCCATTAAGAATTTTCATTTTTCAGCGCAAAAAATTTAATCCAGACCAGCCAGAGGGTTACTACGGTTCCGTAAATAACAGCAGGAAAGATAAAGTCGTGGGTTGCCTTGCTGTATTCCTTATAGTCGATAACAACGATGTTGAGCCCGACAATCCTAAGCAGGTTCATGATATATAATATGATAAGTCCTGCAACCACAAAAACAAATGTTTTCGCTCCTTTGAAAAAAGCAAATACAAAAGCAACAAAAAGGATCATGACCGAAACGGCATTGCATCCTTCCACCATCCGGGAAGTATATTGTTTCTGTACATAAAACCAAACCTGCTCCCTTTTCACGTCATCATACAGCTGGGTTGGGTAATGCAGGGCATTCTGAATATGCATGACCTGGCCGGCTACCCTTCTTGAAAGGGGATCAAGGCCGGATCCTGCAAAAGAGTTCAGATACATCTGGTAGGCAAAGAGCAGCACCACATACATGATAATGAAACGCAATAAGATACCTAAAACAGGCCTGAAATCCTTTAACATATTGCAAAGATAGAAATTCGTCTGCAAATTAGTATATTTGCTCCGTATTATGACTTCCGAAAACGCAAAACGATTTTTTGAAAATTATCTTGGTAAAAAATCTTCTGAGTTCGTCACCCTGGCTCAAAGCGGTTCGGCGAGGATTAATTTCCTGGCAAAAGCTGATGGAACGTCCTACATCATTACCTCTAATACAAACCTTCAGGAGAATGAAAGTTTCCTGTATTATTCAGAGGTTTTTTCATCCCTGGGTCTCAATACCCCTAAAATCATTGCCGTTTCTGAAGACCGAACGACGTACATACAGGAATTCCTTGGCAGTAGAACTCTTTCTGAGGTCATTGCAGCACAGGGATTATCTTCTGAAGTAAAAGCACTGGTAAAACAGTCACTCAAAAAGCTGTTCAGGCTGCAGAACCTTACCCTGGAAAAGATTGATTTCACCAGGACTTTCGAGTATGAAAGCTATGATGAGCTTCCTGTTATCCATGATCTGTATTACTTTAAGAATTTCATTGCTGATGTCCTAGAACTGGAATACCACAAATCTACCTTGCTCAAAGAATTTAAAGCCATAGCAGTGCTTATCGAAGCCCTGCAGCCGCAGGGGCTGATGATCCGTGATTTTCAGTCGAGGAACATTATGGTCAACGACCGCAATGAAGTTTCGTTCATCGATTACCAGTCTGCCATGAAAGGTCCCCTGATGTATGATGTGATCTCTTTTCTCTTTCAGGCCAAAGCCAACTTCCCGGAAGTATTCAAAGCTGAAATGCTGGATTTCTACATTGAACAATCTGACAATGAGGATATACGAATTCAACTAAAAAACTCGGTAGAACCTCTTAAAATGATGCGATTCCTTCAGGTTTTGGGAGCTTACGGATTCAGGGGACTGATCCAGAGAAAGCCACATTTTATTTCAAGCCTGGAAAAAGGGGTTAGCAATATCTCGGACTTGGCAAGCACCTGGACAGGCATGAAAGACTTTCCGGAACTCAGCCGTGTTATACAACAGCTTACAACAGACGAAACACGGTCAAAAATCAACACAATCCTAAATACCTTGCCTAGGAATAAGGAATAATCCACTCATTTAAAAATCATATTTATGCTACATATAGACATCCACAGTTTTTCCTATAAAAAAGGCGGCATCCCAAAAGATGATACCGGAAACGGAGGCGGTTTCACCTTTGATTGCCGCGGGATCCTAAATCCGGGAAGAATTGAAGAATATAAAAGCCTTACCGGAAACGATCCCGGCGTACAGGAATTCCTGGAGACCCGGACCGATATGCCGAAATTCCTTGAACTGATCAAAAGTATTATCTCCATCAACATCGATAATTATCTGGAAAGGGGATTTGAAAACCTGCAGATCAATTTCGGATGTACAGGAGGGCAGCACAGGTCAGTTTACTGCGCTCTGAAAATCGCTGAGTTTGTAAGGGAAAAATATCCTGAAGGAACGGAAATAAGCCTGCATCATGATGAGCAGCACCAGCTTAATTCATAAATGATAATTGATAATTTATAAATGATCATTTAACGTCTTATACTATCAATCCTCACTTATCAATCATCACTGATAGATTATGAAAGCACTTATTTTCGCAGCCGGAAAAGGAACCCGCCTTAAGCCTTTTACAGATCACCATCCGAAAGCACTGGCCAAAGTAAACGGCATTCCACTGCTGGAGAGGAACATACGCTACCTGAAAGGTTTCGGGATCAGTGATTTTGTCATCAATATTCATCATTTCGGGAATCAGATTGTTGAATTCCTTAAAAGAAATGATGATTTCGGATGCAGGATAGAGATTTCGGATGAATCGGAAGAATTATTGGAAACCGGCGGAGGACTGGTGTTTGCCAGACGGCTGTTTGACCATGGAGAAGACTTCCTGATCATGAATGCCGACATCCTTACCGATCTCAATATCAATTTATTCGTTGATTACCATAAAAAAATAAAAGATTTTGCTACTTTAGCAGTTTCGGACCGTGAAAGTTCGAGAAAGCTGCTTTTTAATGAAGAACTGGTTTTAAGAGGCTGGCTCAATGTGCAGACCGGAGAACAGAGGCTTGCTGAATTCAACAAGGGTTTCAGGCCGCTTGCTTTCAGTGGTGTCCACTGTATCAATCCGGTTATTTTCACCAAGATAAAAAGAACAGGTAAATTCTCGATCATGGAAGAATATCTGGATCTGATGCATACCGAGCATATTCATGGGTTTCTTCATGACAGCATCCTGGTAGATGTAGGAAAACCGGAATCTATAGCGGCGGCCGAAAAATATTTTAAATAACAGACCGCAATGAATACTGATGGAAGAGACGAAAGTCTGATTAATCCTGAACTGGATATTAACGAAACAAAATTACATAACAGCTTCAGGCAAAAGACCTGGGATGAAACCATTGCTAAAGACAGCTGGATGGTTTTTAAGGTAATGGCCGAGTTTGTAGACGGATATGAGAAGCTGGCTAAAATAGGACCGTGTGTCTCTATCTTCGGATCCGCAAGGCTTCGGCCGGGCAGCAAATATTATGATATGGCTGTGGAAATTGCCGAGAAGATTACCAAAATCGGCTTCGGAATCATTACCGGCGGCGGGCCGGGAATCATGGAGGCCGGGAACAAAGGCGCTTTCAATGCTCAGGGAAAATCCATCGGACTAAATATTGATCTTCCTTTTGAACAGCACTTCAATCCATACATCAACAAATCTTATTCGATGAACTTTGATTACTTCTTCGTACGGAAAGTAATGTTCGTAAAATATTCGCAGGGATTTATCGTTATGCCGGGAGGGTTCGGTACTCTGGATGAATTTACGGAAGCTTTGACCCTGATCCAGACCAACAAGATCGGAAAGTTTCCTATTGTACTTGTAGGCTCGCAATTCTGGAACGGAATTCTGGATTGGTTCAAGACCACTCTGCTGGACGAAGGTATGATTTCAGAAGGTGATCTGGACCTGTACAGAGTGGTAGATTCTGCGGAAGAAGCAGTAGCCCATGTGAAGGCATTTTACGATAAATACTCGGTAAATGTTAACTTTTAATTGGCACATTATTTGTGAATTATAACCAGCAAGCATGATTGTAAATCTATTAATCAGAATGAAAAATTTTTTTTGTATTTCGGGGGTTTTAACACTTTTTATATTGATGAGTTTCGTCGGTGTAGACTTCTTCTCATCAATGACTAAAGTGGATTATGTAGAAGGCAGCAGGACGTTGAAATTCACCACAAAAATGAATACCAGCCATATTTCAGACGCCATAAAAATTAATCCCAACACAGCGGGATTTGAAGCGGAAGTCAAAAAATATGTCAACAACAATTTTGATGTCTTTGTTAATGGTGCTCCAAAGACCATTACTTTCACGGGAAGTCAGGTAAGCGGAGAAACGGTATGGGTATATTTTGAAGCCGGAGGCGTTTCTGATATCAATACCATAAAGATTAAAAACACGATACTGCTAAGCGCTTTTCCAAAGCAAAGTAACATTGTTATTATTTCTTATAAAGGAGGCCAGAAAGTAATGAATTTTCAGCGTGGTAAAGAAGTGAATGAAGTATCTTTTTAAAAAGTTTAATTTTGAATTATAAAGGGCCACTGCAATTCCATTGCAGTGGTTTTTTGTTGGTTTCAGCCTGTAGTTTACTTCATCAGGTCTTTAATATCCAATCCCCCTTTACAGGATGCACTTCCTGTTTCTTCAGCTTAAATAATTAAATTCAAAAAAAAGAACCGCCTGATAGCGGTTCTCCTGTATGTCATCATAAAAGATCGGAATTAACTTCCTGCTACTTTTACGTTATCAAGTTCCCAGGTGGCAGCTGCTGTTGTTGTAGAAGTATATTTGAAGGCAACCTGAATGTTTTTGTTCACAAAAGCATTAAGACTGATATTTCCTGAGCTTGTCCAGGTATTGAATGCTCCGGAATTGGTATCCAGAACGCCTGACAGTTGAACCCAGGTTGTTGTAGCGGGGTTACCGGTATAGTTTTCCGTTACGTATATTTCAAGAGGATTCCCTGCATAACGTACATCGGTTTCAAATGATAAAGATGCGGATATGAACCCCTGTAATGAAATCGGTTTGGAGATCAGCCAGTCTTCATTGGCATTGTTTGATCCTGCATAGCCATTCATGACTGCACATGGCTTAGGATTTCCGAACTGCTGGATATTCCAGATCTGGGCACCTGTAACACTTACCGGAATCCAGTTGTCTGTTAGGTTTCCGTCAAAACCGTCAAAGAAGAACCTCTTCCCGGTGAACTGAACATCATTGGTTCCTCTGATCAGCATCTGCCAGTTGCTGTTATAACGGCTTACAACAAAAGTAAGATCTCCTTTCCCATCAGGAAGCTGAGTAGCCCCAAACGTTGAGAACCCTGAATTTCTGATGACAGTCGCATTCCCGGACTGGTCTACGATATTCCTGTCAGTATCTACTCCCGCACCGGCCTGGTAATCTATGTATTTTTTACCCAGTTCACCAGCAGAAAACTGCACATTCGGTACTTTTACCAGCATATTCAGGTATTTTTCATCCTGTGCAAGTTTAAGGTTAGCCAGTTCAATAGGTTTTATAGTGGCTACGTCAAGTCCGTTACCGTTGCAGACCCCGGCAATATAACGGCTTACCAGTGCGGCAGGAATTCTTCCGATAGCATATGTAGGATCTACAGCGCCTATTTTAACTACACCTCTGTCTGTTCCCAGCCTCAGTCCATTCGCATTGATCCTGATGTGTGCTCCTACAGGGAAATCTGCATAATTACTGGACTTGTCCACCTCAATCTGCAACCCTACTGTAGGGTTTTCAGGCTTGTCCTGGAAGGAAATGGTTTTATAGAAGTTTCCGTTCTCATCTGAAGACACTACATATCCGTCAATGATCTGATCTGTATTGATCAGGATATACCCTGATGAAGGCGCCTGTGCCTTAAACGCAGCCATAGTCATTGTTGAAGCAGGGAATTTATTATTACAGTTGAATGGCGGTGTTTCCCACTCATCTTTCTGCACACAAGAAGTAATGGACACTGCTGCGAAGGCAAGTCCCGTTACAAAACTTAAGTATTTCTTTATATTCATATGATAATTTTTAAAAGTGATAATTATTAAAATCTGAACTGCAAATTCACAAAATAAGATCTTCCCTGGGTATACCAGTACTTAGGACCGAACAGGGTAAATTCTCTGTCGTTATCCTGTACGAAATCAGGGAATTTGGCATTTCTGGTCTGCTCAAAACCGCCTGTAATGTATTTTGTATTGTCCAGGATATTGTTTACCGTAGCTGAAATCAGCACATAATACTTACCGATAACCCATGATTTCCCTGCATTTACATTCAGGAAGAAAGAAGAAGGCAGTCTATGCGGTTCCAGAACTCTCCTTAGTTCAGATTCTGTCAGGTTATAATACGGCGTGGAAGAATTATTATTCTGTATAAATCCTTCTGTTCTGATCAGCGCGGAAGGGTCCAGATAATTATCATCAAAATAATTCCAGTTGGCCCCTACCCACCAGTATTTAGGGTTATTATACCGGAACCCTAATGAATATGCCTGCTGTGGCGTACCTCCCTGACGGTAGTTTTTAATGTATGCTTTTCCTAAATTAATATAGGAAAGCCCATTAGAGAAAACTCCGGTGGCATCGGAAGCAAAATACGTTACCGGATCATTCTGATAGGTATACTGTCCGATACTTGCAAGTCCCTGAAGGGACAATGTAGGAAGAATCTTAACATCAACACCCAGTTCGGCTCCCATATTTCTTTTCTTCACGTCTGTCATAACCTGGGTTACGAATGCACTCTGTACAATAGTCTGGTTTCCCTGGTCATCTGAGTTGCTCAGCTGGATTCCGTCGGCGAAGAATCTTTGTACGGACGTCTCGTTTTCCGTGTCTACGAGATATCCTGTCAGCCTTAATTTGAGGAAAGGCGTCGAGATCACATAGCTCAGGTCATTGGCATTCACTACCATATTCCTGATATTTGGTGCTACGGAACCATTTACCCTTGGATTAATAAAAAGATCCTCAAGATAAGGAGCCTGGGAATAGTATGCTCCGTTATATACGAAGAAGTTTCTTCCGTTAAGTTTATAGATCAGCTGTCCTTTAATGCCATAATTCCAGAAGTTGTAATCTGTACCTTCTCCCTTTGAATCCGGATACAGATAATGCTTGAATAATCCTTCCCTGTTTGAGCTTGAATATCCTGCCATAGCAGAAACAAAGGCATCAAATTTTCCTGTGCTGAATTTCAGCCCCGGGTTCACTTTTACTTCCTGCCTTCTGAAAATATAATCGTAGGTCATTTTATCCCCTACTCTTTTCGTTACATTCTCTTCTCCTTCATTAAACAATCCCGATTTTCCAGGCTGATTCGTGGCCGCAAACGGATCTCTGTTCAATACAAAATCTGCCCCTAAAAGATCTTTTACTTCTCTGTACTGCTCAGAACGGTAATTCTGATAAGATACGTTCAGAAGGAATCTGATATTGTCATTGAAGTTATGCACAAAATGCGTAGCTGCATTCCAGATCTTGTCATCACTTACGTCATTAACAAGATAATACAGGGCTCTCCTCCCGGTCTGTCCGTAATAATTCCCTGCTGGTTGCTGCATATTCCTTCTGTACAGATTATCCCAGTTGATCTGGGTAACACTCGGATCACCCGATGTCCAGGCTGCCATAGAAGCCTGATAAGCCTGCTGTACAGTGGTTGCGGATCCGGCCGGTGTATCTACAGAGGCATTAGGATCTAAAGAATCGTAATAGCTCGGCAGGTTCCTGTAATAGGTAGGTGAAGGGTTCGGCACGTTCTGCCAGTCAAGACGGGAACCTTTATCCTTCCCGAACTGATAGGATACTGATGTCCAAAGACTTGAATTTTTATTGATCTTCCAGAAATCCTGCAACTGGAAGAGTGGCTGGAAGCCTTTTCTTACTCTTTCGCTGCGCTGCTTTCCGTCCTGATATCCCCAATAGGAATTGTAATGTACTCCTCTGTAGTCATACACTTCCTGAGTGCTTGGGCTCGCAGTGGATCTCCTGTAAGGGGCTCCGATAAAATTCAGGGTCATGGTATGCTTATCGCTGAATTTCTTTTCTATTCCCAGGTAAGCACCGTAAGCATCATAAAATGTTCCTTCCTGGATACCTTCTTCAGCCCATCTTCTTGCACCCATTGCTGTAAATGCCCATCCGCTTTTATTCATCCCGGAGCTATAGCGGAGCGAAGTCCTGTTTCTGTAATTTCGGTTGGTGAGAGACTGGGTAAACTGGAAACCTTTCCTGTACTCGCTGGCTTTTGTATTTTTATAGATCACGGAGCTGTTTCCTCCGAAAGCGTATTCGGATGGAACATGGTTCTGTGAAATTTCCGGATAGCGGGTAATTTCATTCAGACCTCCCCAGTTGCCAAAATCAACGTTACCATTATCAGACTTCACCATAGAAACCCCATTCAGCATGGTTTCTCCCGATCTGCCGTCTATCCCTCTCGGGCGGAACCAGTAAAATCCAAGATCAAAGGCAGCAATTCTGCTGAATACATCCTGAGATGACTGCAGGAGCCCCACCGTTGAAACCTGGCTGGTGCTGGTATCATCATCATTATCAGAATCGATGATCGTCAATCCCTGGTCAGCGTTGGTAAGAGCTGAATACAGGGTAATTGTTCCCAGATCTTTTCTCTTTTCCTCAGCAACATCGAACTCCATTACTTTAGTTTCGTAATTGGACTTCGTAATTACAATCTGATAATGTCCCGGCATCAGATCCACAAACTGGAAGTATCCGATTTTGTCTGCCGTTACATCATTCTCACTTCCCTTAAGATCTACTTCTGCCCTTTCAACGGGCTTGCCTTCGGCATCTTTAAGATAGGCAAACACGGTGGTCTGCGCAAAGTAATAAGATGCAGGAAGCAAAGTAAATAAAGAGATTAATGATAATTTTTTAATCATAAATATATTTCTTTTTATAAATACTTTCTTGTTAATAGTCAGCACTTTAAAAGCTGGGGGCACAAATTTAATCAAAATTTGTAATTTACAACCTTTTCCACATTATTTTTCCTTAACATTGCAAACTTTTAAGATTCATTATATAAAAATAACAGGCATCAGATGCCTTCCGTTCACAAATAATTAAAACGGATTGAATCTCAAAATTGCTACATTTGTCGATTAAATAATTTAATATTCCAATAGGATGAGAAGACTTTTAAGTTTATGGGCTGTTATCTTTTCCGTAATAGCTTTTGCACAGCAGGGCAAATTGAGAAAAGTTGCTGCTGTAGGTTTTCTGAATGTTGAAAACCTTTTTGATACCATCAGATCTGCTGATTACATAGACGGGACCAAAGACAGAAAAAATCCGGCTTTTCACAGAAGCATCCCTTTAGATTCGGTAAAGTTCCTGCAAGCAGAAAAGTATGACGGGGAATGGAGTGACGGCTTATTACAGGGAAAAAAAGTAGTGCGATACCAGGGAGGATCAGACGAGTTTACTCCGCATAGTGCCAAAAACTATAATTCCAGAGTATACAGAACCAAACTGGTCAACGAAGCCAAAGTCATTTCCGAGCTTGGTGCCCAATACACCAAAACGGCTCCAGCAGTGGTAGGGCTTATTGAGGTAGAAAACAGACAGGTTATTGAAGACCTCATCAAGCAGCCGGCTCTTGCTAAATATGATTACGGCATCATTCATTATAATTCCTATGATTACAGGGGGATTGATGTAGCATTGATCTACCAGAAGAGAAGATTTACTCCTACCAACACTTTGAAAAAAGAGCTGAAAATATTTAATGAGGAAGGAAAAAGAGAATACACCAGGGATATCCTAGTTGTTACCGGCTTCCTGGATAATGAAAAAGTAGCATTTTTCATGAACCATTGGCCATCAAGAAGAGGAGGTGAAGCCGCATCACTACCGAAAAGAAATGCCGCCGCAGCTTTGCTGAAGCAGCAAATGGACAGTGTAAGAGCAGCAGATCCTTCCACCAAGCTTTTCGCTATGGGAGACTTTAACGATGATCCTGTAAGTTCGAGCTTAAAAAATTACCTGAAAGCCCAGGCCAATCCCAAAGACCTTAATGATACCAATCCGTATCTTAACCTGATGTACCCTTTGTATAAAAAAGGAGTCGCTTCCCTGGCGTATCAGGATGCGCCTAACCTTTTTGACCAGATTATCGTTTCCAAAAACCTGATTTCAGATCAGGTAACCAAAGAATACTCCGTATATAAAGCTGAAATCTTTGCACCGGCTTACCTGGTCAACAAAGAAGGAAATTACAAAGGATATCCTTTCTAGGTCCTGGAACGGAGATCAGTTTACCGGAGGATTCAGCGACCATTTTCCGGCATTTGTCATTCTTCAGAAAGAACCATAAATATAAGGCACTCCATCAGGGTGCTTTTTTTGTACCTTTATCCTATGAAGCATATACTACTTATCATCATTATAGCATTGATCCCTTTCAGCTGTTCTGCGCAGGCTGACACTAAAAGCGATAAGGAGAAAACGGAAATGAAGCCGTCCAAAAATGAAGACGGAGAATGGGACCTCACAGTTATGGATACGCAATTCGATTATTTTCTGAATGCAGTCGCCAAACCTATGAATCAATATTCGGAGGCCTCTCTGAAAAGCCGTAATACACTGCTGGTGAATGAATGGAATTCGTATTACCACTCCGGAAGGTACAGGAATGTCATTGAATCTTCCATCGACTATGATCCAAGGGAAAAGTACGGGCTGAAATTTGAATATAAGCTATACCAGGTTTTTGCCTACGTCAACTGGAAATATGGATTGCGTATGAACGGATTAAGCGGAAGCGACGTCTTCCAGAGGTAATAAAAAAGGTTCAGCATAACACTGAACCTTTTTTATTTACCATATCCAAAACAATAATTATTATTACCTTATGTAGACAATCACTGTATATATTACAATTATTAACAATTTTTTTAGATAAAATTCACAATATATTTGAATAATTATTCAGAAATTTTCTTAGATTTGTTGTCGAAAATTAGAAAAAATCTTCAATCAGTAAAAAACTATATTCATGAAAAAAACAAACTTTATCTTTGATAAATTTTTCCTTAATACTTTCTATTACCTTTTGTAATTCTTGACTTTTTCACAATAGGTTATTCTGACTAACTATAGATTGAAACAATGAATCTATCAGCTAATCAATTTATTACACTCTTAGATTGATCATTACCTATTTTATATAAACAGAAATTCAAACTTTAGATAAATAAAAAATGAAAAAACAAATTTTACTCTTAGCAATTTTCACATCGGCAGTATTATCTGCACAACTTTATTCTCCAAATGGTGCTCCCGCCACCTCTAATTCTTCAACAGGAAATGTTGGAATCGGTACATCGGCTCCAAATTCGAAGTTACACGTTCAGGGAGATATCAATTCCACAGGAAGTGGTATTTTAAATATAGCTTTTAATGCGACTGATAAGACCAATGAAATTTCAAATTATGGACTATCATTATTAGGAATATATCCTATAGGATCTTCGGGTAATTATGGTCCGGGAGTTTCTTTATCCGGATATTTTGGATTGAGCCTTAATACAGTTTCCACCGAAAGAGTGCGGATAGATGATTCAGGTAATGTGGGAATAGGAACATCTACCCCTCAATATAAATTAGATGTAAACGGAAAGTCTTCCTTTGCAGATAACATGAGAGTGAATGCCAAAATAGAAGCTAAGGAAATTAAAGTAACCTTAACTCCAACTGCGGATTTTGTCTTTGAGGAAGACTATGCTCTTGCAAAATTAGAAGATGTGGAAAAACATATTAAGGAAAAAAAGCATTTACCAGAAATTGCCTCTGCAAAACAGATGGAAAAGGAAGGAGTAAATGTAGGAGAATTCCAGATTAAACTTCTTCAGAAAATTGAAGAACTGACCCTGTATACCATTGAACAAAATAAATTAATCAAAGAACAGCAGAAAAGAATTGAGGCCTTGGAAAATCAAAATAGAACTAAGTAAATAATAAAAAACAGTTCTATGAAAAAAATTTCACTCATTATAATGCTGTGTTTTTGCTTAATAGAAATTACTGCGCAAAGTTACGAGCAGCAATATATCCAGAATGAACAGATCCGCCTTGCTAATGTGAATGATACAGAAGTTGAGATTGATAATTTCATCAGTCAAAATATGGACACGTATGATTTTACAGAAGTAACAAATAATGTTAATCAAATTAAAGATGAAAATGACCAACCATTGACCGGCTCTGCCTATCAAAATGCATTATCATATGCAAAAAAGGAAAGATTAAGAAATTTCTATTTTGAAAAGAATCCTGAGAAACTAAAACTTTATTCTGCACGTATTTTACAACAATGCGTCAACGGGGGTTTTGAAGCCGATGGAGGATCAACATTTGGCTATAGTTTTACTTCTAATCAAATTGCAGCGCCGGCATGGAGCGCATTTAATAACAACCCAGGCACCGCTATTACACCTGGTCCTACAGCAAAAGCGACCCTTGTTGATAACTCAATTAATGATCCTATCGTAGGTATCCCAAGAATTAATAATGGTACTCATGCCATAAGATTAGGTAATTCTATTCTCGGCAACCAGGGCGACTTTTATTTTGTTACCAGAATGAGAAGGACATTTGTAGTAAATGAAAATTCCATAAGTTTTGCATTCGCCTTAGTGTTAGAAAACGGAGGAAATAGCCATGTAACTGGTAACACAAATCCATACTATCAGGTAAGATTGTTCAATAGCAATAATCAAGTAATTTTTTACAGGAATGTAATGGCAAATCCATCTAATCCCCTCTTTACAAATTCCAATGGTGTACTTTTCACTAATTGGCTTTGTGAAAATATCAATACAGCTAGATACATGGGACAAACTGTAACCTTAGAAATTACTTTGAGTGATTGTGGGCAAGGAGGTCATTGGGGCTACGGCTATTTTGATGATTTCTGCGGATTCGATTGTCCTTCACCAGCATTTAATCCCAGCATAACACTAAACCCTTTGCCTAGTGGCTGTCCAAAATTTCCTCTTCCTGTTTCAGGTAATATTACTTTACCTTCTAATGCCTCTTTTACTAACGTAACATTACAGGTTTCAGATATGTCTAATAATATTATCACTACAAAGGTCATTAATGCTGCACCCGGCGGTTTCTTTTCTACCAATCTTGATTATTCTGATTTCTATCCGTCAGGTTCAAACAATAATACGCAATTCAATATTAGAGGCATCTTGAATTACACTATTAATGGAGTTACACAGACACTAACTGTAAATAATACAAATCCACCAGGACCAGATGTCTCATTTAAAAATTGTCCTACTCCATGCTACGAAGAGATAGTCTTCCAGTCTGATCAAACTATTAATAATTCTGTAAACTATCAGGCTTCGTGTTGCATAACTTCTTACTCTATTATTAACCCTGATCACACTGTAAATTTTAAAGCAGGTTATTTGATATCGCTAGAACCTGGGTTTTATGTAACTGGATATAATACCGGACTATTTCATGCGTATATTGAACGTTGCGATGAGGACAACTTTAGTTCGAGAATTCAGCAAGATAATTCGAAAAATAGAAATGAAATTAAGAGTATCAATTCTGATGTTAAAATATCTCCAAATCCTACCTCGACCTATATTAATATAGAACCAGGGAAGGAAAAGGTTATTTCATGGGATTTATATGATAGGTCCGGAAAATCTGTCTTAAGAGGTAATTCTTTACAAATAGATGTTCAGAATATATTGCAAGGAAGTTATGTCCTAAAAATTAATTTAGAGAAAAGACATATCTCAAAGGCTATCATTATTAAATAGAAAGTAATAAAAAAGAGTTAGTCTCACAACTCAATGATGTGGATTGAGAATCGCCTGTATGAAAACCATTCTCCGACAGGAGGTCGAAAAAAATCATAAAAAAAGTCCGTTTTCACTAGTTGTGAGACGGACTCTTTTCTTATCTATTTTACTAACAATTATTTGTTGAATAATTCTTCTACCTTATCCCAGTTAACCACATTAAAGAATGCTGTAACGTAATCAGGTCTTCTGTTCTGGTAGTTCAGGTAGTACGCATGCTCCCAAACATCCAACCCTAATACAGGAGTTCCTTTAGCATCTGCTACAGGCATAAGCGGATTATCCTGATTAGGCGTAGAAGTAACGGAAACAGAACCATCTTCATTTTTGACCAGCCATGCCCAACCTGAACCGAATCTGGTTTTTGCTGCTTCAGAAAAATCTGTCTTGAATTTTTCAAAACCTCCGTAAGCTTCAATAGCTGATTTTACATTTCCTACAGGCTCCTTGCTTCCTCCCGGAGTCAGGATTTGCCAGAAAAGGGTATGGTTAAAATGTCCTCCGCCATTATTTCTTACTGCTGGCTTATCTGTTCCGGTCTTGCAGATTTCTTCAATGGTCTTTCCTTCCAGATCTGTGCCTTCGATAGCTTTATTCAGATTATCAATATATGCCTGATGGTGTTTTGTATGGTGGATTTCCATAGTTTTCGCATCTATTGTTGGTTCCAATGCGTCATAAGCGTATCCTAGTGATGGTAATTGAAATGACATAATTTTAATTTTTAATGTTATTACTCAAATTTAACCATTTATTGCCCGAATATCAAAAAATGAAATTACTTTAATAAATCTTTAACATTGAAAATTTGAGTGGAAAATTCTTTGGTGTGAAATGAAAAAGCGCAGGCCTTTCAGGGCCTGCGCTTCTCAATTATATAAACTGATAATTTACTTGTTCATGGACATCAGGAACTCTTCATTATTCAATGTTCCTCTGATATTTTTGCTGACAAACTCCATCGCTTCCACCGGATTCATTTCAGACAGGTATTTTCTGAGAATCCACATTCTTTGGGAAGTGGTTTCATCCAGCAGCAGATCGTCTCTACGGGTACTGGAAGCCACCAGGTCAATGGCAGGGTAAATTCTTCTGTTGGCAATTTTCCTGTCCAGCTGAAGTTCCATATTCCCTGTTCCTTTGAATTCTTCAAAGATCACTTCATCCATTTTGGAACCGGTGTCGATAAGGGCCGTTGCAATAATCGTTAGAGATCCTCCTCCTTCAATCTTCCTTGCGGCCCCGAAGAACCTTTTCGGTTTGTGAAGTGCATTGGCGTCCACCCCTCCTGAAAGTACCTTTCCGGATGCAGGCGTAACCGTATTGTATGCTCTTGCCAGCCTGGTAATGGAATCCAGCAAAATTACCACATCATGTCCGCATTCTACCATTCTCTGTGCCTTTGCCAGAACGAGATTGGCTACCTTCACATGCTTTTCAGCCGCTTCATCAAAGGTAGATGCAATCACTTCAGCATTAACGCTTCTCTCCATATCAGTTACCTCTTCCGGACGTTCATCGATCAGAAGGACCATCATGTATACTTCAGGATGGTTGGCTGCTATAGAATTAGCGATATCTTTCAGCAACATGGTTTTACCTGTTTTCGGCTGTGCAACGATCATTGCCCGCTGCCCTTTTCCGATAGGGGCAATTAAATCCACAATTCTTGTGGACATGGTGGAATTATTTCCTGCCAGATTAAATTTTTCTTCCGGGAAAAGCGGCGTGAGGTATTCAAAGGCAACGCGGTCCTTGATGAATGCCAGATCCCGTCCGTTAACTTCTGTAGGCCTTAGCAGGGAAAAATATTTCTCCCCTTCTTTTGGCAACCTTACGATTCCTCTTACCGTATCTCCTGTCTTTAATCCGTAATTCCTGATCTGAGCAGTAGAAACATACACATCATCCGGAGAAGAAATGTAGCTGAAATCTGATGAACGCAGGAATCCGTAGTTGTCAGGAAGGATTTCCAGAACACCTTCTATGCTTACCATTCCATCGAAACTGAATTCTTTTTTCTGTTCCTGGTGTGGTTGTTCTTCACTTCTTTCAGAATGCTGCTGCTGTTGCTGCTTATTCTGATTTTGGTTCTGATGCTGGTTATGGTTAGGATTTTGGTTCCGGTTCTGATTTCCGTTATTGTGTTGATTATTGTGTTGTCCTTTCTGCGGACGAGCCTGAGCTTGAGGATTCTGAGGCTTTTCTTCTGCTGGAACAGACTCCTGGGATTCTGTAGTTTTAGGAGTTTCCGGTCTTTCCTGTGAAGGTTCTGCGTTGGTATTCGCTGTGGAGACCCTTTTTCTTTTTTTTCTTGCTGCCGTTGCCGCAGGTTCTTCTGCAATGGGCTCAGCAGGTTCCGCTTTAGGTTCTTCCTGTTTGGGTTCTTCAGAAACAGGTGCTGTATCCTCCGTTTTTTCTTTATCTTGTTTGGCGGCTGTTTTAGCTTCCGGTTTGGATTTGGTTGCCGTCTTCTTCGCAGTGGTCTTTCTGGCAGGGGCCTTTTCGGTTTTCTCCGCTGGTTTTTCTTCAGTGTTTGAAGGAGCTTCCGTAGCATTGAAATAATCTTTGGCTACCTTTGGATTGGAAGCCTGATAGTCAAGAATAGCAAATATTTTATCATTTTCATTGCTGTTTCTTGCTACTTTAACGCCCAAATCCTTTAAGATTTTAGTCAACTCCGTTACGGATTTTGACCTTAACGTTTCGATGTTAAACATATTTTATGTAAAAATGTAATTAATTGTGAGTAAGAAAAGTAAGTCCGGTGACTTTTGTTTTCAGGTATACATTGTATAGTGCAAATCTACACTAATTTTTGAATTGTGCAAAATTTATGTTACTTTTGCCTGGAATTTACTTTCAATGTTACAAAGAATACAGACCATATGGATTTTCCTGGCAGTTCTGGCTGCCGTATTTCTTTTCATCACAGGGCAGGATGTTGCTGTTGCAGGCAATATACCCGTCATTGATGTAGCATGTGTAGTCCTTGTAATCACAGGCGTACTGAGTATTTTCAGTTTCAACAACAGAAAAAGACAAATCTTGCTGAATAGAGTCAGCATTATTATAAACGTTTTGTTGATTGGCTTATTGGTGTACTGGTTGCTTAACTTATCCGGAGGAATTCAGTTTCCTGAGAAGGGTATTGAGCCGTTTTTTTCATTGATGGCGATTATCTGTTTGCTAATTGCAAATGCATACATCAAAAAAGATGAGAGGCTCGTAAAATCTGTAGACAGGCTCCGATAGCATTACAACGATTTTTTGAGTGAGAACAGCTTCTAAACAGAAGCTGTTTTTTTATGTCCTGCTGTTTCCTTATTAAAGCTTTTTCAAAAGTATTTTTTACTTGTGTGCAACATTTACGTTGATAATGCGACAGATTAATGAAAATTTGACTTCATGAAGAAACTAACTTATCTTGCTTTTTCTTTTTTCTCTGTATCCATGTTCGCCCAAGAGGTAAGCCAGGAAAAAGTGCAGACCATACTTTCAACACTGGCATCAGATGAAATGAAGGGCCGTGAAATCGGGACACCGGAGAATGAAGCTGCAGCAAATTATATTGCCAAACTTTTTAAAGAAAACAACCTTGAATATTGTACAGGAAGCTCTTACCTTGTTCCATTTGAATATAAGGGGAAAACAGCCTATAATGTATGTGGCATAAAAAAGGGTACGAATCCGGAGTACCTTGGATTTTCAGGGCATTTCGACCATATCGGGATAAGTAAAAATCCAAAGGACCATATCTATAACGGCGCCGATGATGATGCCAGCGGAATTACCACCCTGATCGGCATCGCCGATTACTTTAAAAATAAGAAACCTGAATTCTCAATGGTTTTCATGGCTTTTAACGGGGAAGAAAAAGGGATGCTCGGGTCAAGAGCCATTGCAGCCAATAAGAATCTGGACTATATCTACGACCATATGACCGCTCTTTTCAATTTTGAAATGGTGGCAACGGAATCAGCTTTCGGAAAAAATGCACTTTTTATGACCGGTGATGAATTTTCAGATCTTGATGAGTTGTTCAATAAGAATGCTGAAAACGGACTGAAGATCTATCCGGATCCTTATGCCGTACAGCAGCTGTTTTACCGTTCAGATAATGTAAGCTTTGTAAAGAAGAAGATCATCGCCCACTCTTTTTCAACGGTGGATATGACAAAAGCAAAACATTACCACCATGAGAATGATGATGTCTCTGTTGTTGACTTTACCAACCTGACGAAAATCATCAATAACCTTGCGAAAACGCTGGAAAAACTGACTCCTTCAAACTTCAGTCCGCAATACAACAATAAAGTAAAACTGGATTAGAAACGTCTGATGTATTAATTTTCCTTACTTTTGTCTGATTAATCTAAAAATTTAATGAGTTATTATAAACGAGCAATAGACCAGATACTTCCTTACAAAAAATCTATTGCAGCCGGTATTTTTTTTAATATTCTTTACGCTTTATTCAATATCATTGCCATGCTTTTCTTCATGCCTGTATTGAATATCCTGTTTGATAAAGAAACGGAAAAAATTGAAGCTCAGCCTGTGTATAACGGGATTTCGAGTGCCGCAAAATTCCTGAAAGACAGCTTTAACTATTATATCCAGCAGTTGCAGGTAGAAAAAGGGCCGGAATATATACTTCTGATCACCTGCATATTGTTTATTACGATGTTTTTCCTGAGAAACATCTTCAGCTACCTGTCAGAATTCTACCTTACTTTTTCCAGAACCGGTGTTTCCAGGGATTTCAGGATCAAGCTTCATGATAAGATCCTTGAACTTCCGGTATCATTCTTCACCAATTCAAGGAAAGGGGATGTTTTCGCAAGAATTACTTCCGACGTGGGAGAAGTGGAATCCAATATTTTAAACAGCTTAATTGATATTATACGGTCTCCTATCGTGATTATTATTACCATGGGGTATCTGTTGTATTCCAATTTCGAGCTTACCATCTTTACACTGATCGTTTTTCCTATCATGGGTACACTGATATCCATTATCGGAAAAAGCCTTAAAAAAGACACCGGTGAAGCACAGAACGAACTGGGGAAAATGTATTCTTTCGTGGATGAAACCCTGGTAGGGCTGAAAATCATTAAAATCTTTGATGCTTCGCCACAAATTAAGAAAAGGTTTGATGAGGTTTTGAATACCATCAGGCATTTATCTTTGCGCCTTTTTAAAAAGAAAGCACTTGCCTCTCCGGTAAGTGAGCTTCTGGGAGCTATTACCATCGGTATGATCGTCTATTTCGGCGGGCGGCTCGCGATACAAGGAAAAGGGTTGTCTGGAAGTGAGTTCATTACATATATCGCTTTATTTTATACTATATTACAGCCTCTAAAGGCCTTGTCTTCCGCTATTTCCAATCTTCAGAAAGGTGAAGTTTCGGCTAAAAGGATTTTTGAAATCCTGGATGCAGATTTCCACATCAAAGAAGTGACAGATGCCAAAGAAATAAAGGATTTCGAGCAGAGTGTAGAATTCAGGAACATTACTTTCGGATACGAAGAGAAGGAAATCCTTAAAAATTTCTCCATTTCTATTCCTAAAGGAAAAACCATTGCGCTGGTAGGACAGAGCGGGAGCGGAAAAAGTACCATCACCAATCTGATCACGCGTTTTTACGATGTAAACAAAGGTGAGATCCTGGTAGACGGTGAAAATATCAAAAAGATAAAACTGTCCAGCTACAGGAAACTTTTCGGGCTGGTTACCCAGGATAACATCCTGTTTAACGATTCTATCCGGAACAATATTTCACTCGGTAAACCGGATGCATCACTGGAAGAAATCCAGGCTGCCGCTAAAGTGGCTAACGCACATGACTTCATTATGGATTTGCCGAAGCAGTATGACACCAATATCGGCGAAGCCGGGGGGAAAACTTTCCGGAGGCCAGAAGCAAAGGATCTCTATTGCAAGGGCTGTCCTTAAAAACCCTCCGATCATGATTCTGGATGAAGCAACCTCTTCACTGGATACGGAATCTGAACGCTTCGTTCAGGATGCCTTGGAAAAGATGATGGAAAACCGGACGTCTCTCGTAATTGCCCACCGCCTTTCCACTATTCAGAAAGCTGACTGGATTATCGTTATGGAAAAAGGAAACATAATAGAGCAGGGAACCCATCATGAGCTGATCAACAAGAAAGGCATGTACAACAAACTGGTAGAACTACAGAATTTCAATTAAAATACAATAAAGAATCTGGCGCGACTTTGTCGCGCCAGATTCTTTATATCCTTATTACAGGATTATTTTTTAATGATCTTATGACTAAACCGGATACCATTCTCCAGGGTAATATCCAGCACATAAGTTCCTGCAGGATAAGCCGTCAGATCAGCCCTAGATCCTGCTGTTTCCGAAAGCTTCCTGCCATCTGTTGAGAAAACAGAAATTAACTTCACTTTTTTCTGCCCTTTCACCATTACATAATCTGCTGTAGGATTAGGATAGATGGAAACATCTGTAGTGGAAACATCTTTTACCGATAAATTCTGGTTCTGGCTCTGCATGTACATGGACAATACAATCTGCCCGTCTTGATTGTAAAACTCTGCAGAAGGCACTTCATATTTAAGGATATGGCTTCCTGCAGATAAGGATGTCAGTGTAAAGCTTCTGATTGGAACAGAATCCCCAGGACACCAGTTATTCCAACTTGTCCACCATGCAGCACTCTTAGGAGTAGATCCGTAAATTCCATTTCCTTGCGTGTTATACACCCTGTAAGGTTCGCAGGATTTTCCTCCCGGAGTAAACGTGAGCACCTGAGTATTATCAAGAGAAACGTAATTCTGCCGTCTCACATATTCTTCTCCGTTTGTTCCGGCACCATGAGGTGTTGAAACAATAAAAAATTTAGGATTGGAAGCCGTTTGCGTAAGGTTAAAGTTAACAAGACGAACGGTTTCACCTGCAACATCCGTATTATTATAGTTATTCAGCGGACTGGAGTCCAGCATCGGAAGAACCGTATTAAAATTATTAGTGATCGTAGAATCATTGGAAGTAACAAACGTTAAAGTCCCGGCGAACACATCACTCCTTCCCGAACATCCCGACACTTGCGTATTGGCCGCATACGGAACGCCAAAGACATCCAGTTCCACCCAGATATCATACATATTCCTCAAGGCCGTATTACTAAAAACCGAGTAGAGGTTGTTCACCTCATAGGAATACGGAACTTCCGTAGGAGAAATATTTTTATTCATGAAAGGGGTGATGTATCTTCCAACTTCAAACCTTTTAACCTGAGTATCGTTAAGCGTATAAGAAGCCTGCCCTTTAGGAACCAGTGCAATATGCACTCCCCCTATCCTGTCATAATTGTCACACAAAGCACCAATAGTCACATTAAGGGTAATTTTATTCTGAAAGCTGTTCAGTTCAGCATCTGTCAGCTTTCTCGTATAGCGGTAATTAGCCAGCCTAATGGTATTGGCGGGTACCGGCTGAGTAACCGTATTGGCATAGCCGTCATAAAATACTACCTGAGAAAAGACATTGATGGTAGTTTGTGATTTAAATAAAGAAAAAATGATTAAAAAAGGAAGTAACAGTTTTTTCATACACTAAATTATTTGCATATTATTTAATTAAAATTCAAATATACAAACAATTTGATAAATTTAAGATAATTATAAATCAATTAATATATAAATCCCAATCCTTATACAATGCAAATTATGATAAGGTATAGAATAAAAAAAGAGGAAATTAGCTTTCCTCTTTGTATTATATCATAATGATTTTAATAATCTTTCATTCGGGCAATGACATCCAGACCGCCTTTGGTAATATCTCCGATCTTACAGATAATCTCAGTATCCAGCGGAAGGAAGATATCCATCCTGGAGCCGAATTTAATGAATCCGAATTCATGTCCTGCTTTAGCTTCATCGCCTTCATTACAATAGAAAACAATCCTTCTGGCTACATACCCTGCAATCTGCCTGAAAACAACTTTATGCTGGGTTAAGCTTTCTACAGCAACGGTCGTCCTTTCATTATCAGTAGATGACTTCTCATGCCAGGCTACCAGATACTTTCCGGGATGGTACTTTTTATAAATCACCTTTCCTGAAACGGGATAACGGCAAATGTGCACATTCAGCGGTGACATGAAAATGGAAACCTGGATAGCCCTTTCATTAAGGAACTCATTTTCATCTACTTCTTTAATCATAACTACTTTGCCATCCACAGGAGCCACTACATTCTCCCTGTGTTCAAGAATTTCACGGTTCGGAACCCGGAAAAACCAGAACACCAAGCTGTAAATAACCAGCAATGGCATAATAACCAATAATGACCATATCTCAAGAAAATAGATCGCTGCTGCACTGATGATAATGAAAAGCAGCGTAGCTACTGTTATAGTTCCTTTTGACTCTCTATGTAATTTCATGAGCTATATAAATTTTTCTAATATAAAATACAAATATACAACAGGCACACAGATCAGGAAACTATCCAGTCTGTCCAATAAACCTCCATGTCCCGGAATAATATTCCCGCTGTCTTTTACCCCAAAATTCCTTTTCAGCTGGCTCTCTACCAGGTCTCCTACCGGCGCAAAAGCGGCAATAAGAAAACCTACCACCATCCAGTTCCCTCGCAAGCCTGGCTGGTAGTGCTCAATAAAGTAGGAAAGAACAAGCGTAAGGATCACACCGCCGGCATATCCTTCCCAGGTTTTTTTAGGTGAAATTTTAGGCGCCATCTTATGTTTCCCAAAGAATTTTCCAACCAGATAGGCAAAAGTATCACTGCTCCAGATCAGGATGAACAAGAACATTACCTCAAGGGAGAAATGATCATTATAACTGGAAAATTTTGGGAGCCCGAGGGCAAAACAGAATGGGAGGGCAATATAGATCACGGTAAAGATTAGTTTACCGCTGTCGTAATAAAGTTCATTGGGGTATTTAAATAAGGTAACTACCGCAATAAGGACCAGGAGAATGGCAAGAAGCTCACTCAGCCTGAAGTCGAAGAAGAAGCCGTACTGGAAATACCGTTTGGAGAAAATATAAAAAATGAAGATGATAAGTGGCCATACTGCCCATCTTTCGTAGCCGTCACCAAATTTCATGATCTTAAAACATTCCCATGAGCTCACTGCGAGAAACAGTGTTATCATTCCATAATACAGGTATTGCTGTTTTACCGGTTCTGGAGAAATGCTGTTAAGAAGATAAGCACCTACCGGACTGGTGCAGAAAATAATAACTGCCACATATACGATGCCCGAAAGGGTTCTTTGAATAAGATTTTTGTCCAAAATTTACAGTTTAGTAAGTTGCGCTAATCTTCAAGCAGCAGTAAAAATAATTTCGTGGCAGATCCTGAAGAATGGTCCATTTTAGACTGGCTGCCGCTGATCGAAGTAAGATTCTTGATATTCCCGTTTCTTTTGATCTTTCCCATAGCATCATTAAGATTGTTCACAATCTGTGATACATTAGCAATGATAATTATTTTTGAAGGCAGCCTCGATGAGTGATAGTGAAGGATATTGTTATGGGAAAGCATGATCCTGCCATCATAAGCAATAAGATACTCACAGGTAATGAAAGCAGCATCGTTGGACGCTTCAAGCTCTGATGTGCATGAAGTCTTAATGACGTTCAAAAAACTCTGCAATTCTTTATCCCAACAGAAAACATTGCTGATGCCTTCTATCTTGATGATCTGATGCAAAGTCTGCAGCGCCTCCGCCTCATCCGCACAGTAATTGAAAAATCCACCGGAATGCGTAAACAGCTGTGCAAACTTATAGTCGAGATCCGCATTTTTCAGCGAATCCCCGAGTTTCTCCAGACTTTCTTTTTCACTCTCCTCAGGCTGGCTGGTAAGTTTGTTTACAATCCTCTTAAATAAATTCAACTTAATCTATTTTTAGTCAACTTTATACAAAAGTAAAAAATTAATTATATAGATTCTAAAAAAGTCCCTTTAAATATGAAAAAACCTGGCATTTTTATATGGCCAGGTTTTTCATGTGTTCTATTTTAAAGGTTTACAGCTGAGTAGGGCTTTCAGGAGCCTGAATTTCGCTTTCCTCTTCTTTGTCTTTAATGATGATTTCTTCATCCGGTTCTTTAGACCCCGGAATAGTATTGGCTACAGGTCTCTCTGTCAATTCAGGATCCCATGCCCGTTTACCGAAGATTTCTTCAAGGTCCTCACGGAAGATCACTTCCTTATCCAGCAGCTTATTGGCCAATGCATCCAGTTTATCTTTGTTCTCCGTAAGGATTCTTACAGCACGGTCATACTGGTTTTCAATAATCCCCTTGATTTCAGAATCAATCTTGGTTGCCGTATCTTCTGAGTAGGGCTTGCCGAAGTTGTATTCTGACTGGCCTGAACTGTCATAATAGGAAATGTTACCTATATTCGGGCTTAATCCGTAGATCGTTACCATAGCCTGGGCTCTTTTCGTTACACTCTCCAAATCGGAAAGTGCTCCTGTAGAGATATTATTGAAAATCACCTGTTCGGCAGCCCTTCCCCCCAGCGTGGCACACATTTCATCAAGCATCTGCTCGGTAGTGGTCAGCTGACGTTCTTCAGGTAAGTACCATGCAGCTCCCAGAGAACGTCCTCTTGGAACAATAGTTACTTTCAGCAGCGGTGAAGCATGTTCTACCAGCCATGAGATGGTGGCGTGTCCGGCTTCGTGATAGGCAACTCTTTTCTTTTCAGAAGGCTTTATGGCTTTATTTTTCTTTTCAAGACCGCCGATGATCCTGTCTACTGCATCCAGGAAATCCTGTTTATTTACTGCGGTATGGTTGTTTCTCGCAGCGATAAGTGCTGCTTCGTTACATACATTGGCAATATCCGCTCCGCTGAATCCAGGGGTCTGTTTTGCCAGGAATTCCCTGTCTACGGAATCATCAAGCTTGATTTTCTTCAAATGCACGTCAAAGATCTGTCTTCTTTCATGCAGTTCAGGAAGGTCTACATAGATGGAACGGTCAAAACGCCCGGCTCTCATCAATGCCTTGTCCAAAATATCAGCCCTGTTGGTTGCTGCCATGACGATAACATTAGTATCTGTTCCGAAACCATCCATTTCCGTAAGCAGCTGGTTAAGGGTATTTTCACGCTCATCATTACCGCCTGAGAAATTATTTTTTCCTCTGGCACGTCCAATCGCATCAATCTCGTCAATAAAGATAATGGCCGGGGACTTTGCTTTTGCCTGTGCAAAAAGGTCTCTTACCCTGGAAGCTCCTACTCCTACAAACATTTCAACGAAATCAGATCCGGAAAGAGAGAAGAACGGCACTTTGGCTTCGCCCGCAACGGCTTTCGCAAGTAATGTTTTACCGGTTCCCGGAGGGCCTACCAGCAGAACTCCTTTCGGGATTTTACCGCCCAGCTTGGTATATTTTTCAGAGTTTTTAAGGAAATCCACCACTTCCTGAACTTCTTCTTTGGCACCTTCCAATCCTGCAACATCTTTAAACGTTACCTGGATCCTCTCTTTTTCATCGAAAAGCTTGGCTTTGGACTTCCCGATAGAGAAAATCTGTCCTCCGGGACCTCCGCCACCGCCCATCTTTCTGAAAAGAAGGAAGTAAAATAACCCAAGGATAGCAATCCAGATCAATGCAGAAACCAGGATATCTGCAAAAGGACTTTTACCCGCTCCGTAGTCTTTGGTTGTTTTTAAGTTGGGATTATCTGCTTTAATTTTATCAAACTTCTGAAGGAAAAGCTGCAGGTCACCATATTTCACCGTATAATCGGCTTTTGAAGCCATTCCTAATGATGAAAAAGGGTCATTCTGCTTAGCTGTTTTCTTCACCATTTCAGAACGGGCAGCCTGTGTAAGGAATACATCAGCCTTTTCCGTGTCTTTATAGATCAGTACGTTCTGAACTTTTCCCGCCTGCATGATCTGGAAGAATTCATCTTCATCGATAGATTTTGCATTATCGCCTCCTAGAAAATTGGAGCCGAAGAATAACAAAAGAGCTATGATCGCAATCGGAAAAAACCAGTTAAATCCTTTATTGTTCATTTACTGTTATTAAAATTTATAATTCATTTTCGATTTTGGTGATAGAAGCATCACCCCAAAGTTCCTCTATATCGTAATACTCGCGAACCTGCTTTTGGAATATATGAACGACTACCGAAACGTAGTCTACCAGAACCCACATTGCGTTTTCAGTTCCCTCTACATGCCATGGGCGCTCCCTCAGTTCATTTCTCACTTTCTTCTCTACGCTTCCTGCCAGAGCAGCCACCTGCGTATTGGAGTTACCGCTGCATATCACGAATGTTTCTGCTACCGAGTTCTCTATGTTGGAAAGATCAAAAATCATGATATCCTCACCCTTTACATCTTGTATCGCCTCAACGATTTTATCTAGTAATTGTTGCTTTTCTGCTGTTTTATTCATTAAAAAAATACTATAATCTGCAAATTTATTGTTTTTTCTTTACTTTAGCCTTACTTTTAGCCCTGGAAAGTCTTAAAGTTTTCTTAAATGAGCGAACTGTTTTATCTGAAAGAATGTTCTTCTACTAATGACGAAATTCCCGGATTTTTACTTTATGGAAATGCAGATTTTATCGGCCTGCATACTTTCAACCAAACTCAAGGCCGCGGTCAGTATGGAAATCGTTGGACCTCAGCAGCCGGACAGAATGTAGCATACACTTTGGCGGCAGGCATCTCGAATTTCCGGCTCCCGGATAGTTTATTCAATTATTATACCGCAAGCCTTATCAGATCGTTCCTTGCCAATCTGACCGGTTTACCCGTGAAAATAAAGTGGCCCAATGACATTATCCTTAAAGGTAAGAAAATCGTCGGGATTTTAATCGAAAAGAAAAAAATTAATCAAAAGACCTACTACATTATTGGCGCAGGCTTTAACGTTCTCCAGGAAGATTTTGATGGCATTTCCAATGCAGGTTCCCTTCTGACACAAACAGGAAATCGTTTTGAACTGGATGGATTTACCTCACAGCTGCATCAGTTCCTGACAGAACAACTACGCAATCCTCCTTCTGCTCAGGAAGTCATGGAAGCATTTAATGCCCACTTATTCCGCAGGAATGAAATCTCCGTTTTTGAAATTGAAAAAGAGCGACAAAATGGCATTATCCGCCATGCCGACGAACAAGGTGCCTTATGGATCGAGCTTGAAAAAGATGGCTTAAGGTCTTTCTACCACAAAGAAGTAAAGCTGCTTTACTGATTCGCTCTTTTGAAATACAGGATGGCGGCGATCGGTAAAAATATCATATTCGGGAACCACATTGCCAGCGCAGGGGACATGCTCTTGTTTTCAGAAACAACTTTCAATGCTTCAAAGGAAAAGACAAAGATAAACGCCAGCGAAATTCCAAGCGCAAGATTGATTCCTAAGCCGCCCCGCTTTTTCTGTGACGAGAGCGACAAAGCCAGGAAAGTAAGGATAACTACAGAAACCGGCATTGACGTCCGCTGATACAGCTCATTGAGGTGGGCATTGAGATTGCTGTTTCCTTTTTCTCTTTCCCTGCTGATGAATTTCAGAAGTTCGGGTGTTGTTTTATTCTGTCCTAAGAGTTCATTAGGAAACAGTTCTTCAGGATCATGTCCGTAACTTTTCTTCAGGTCAAAGCCGCTGTTCAGCTTTTCACTGTCATCTTTATTGATCGTTTTTTCAACAAAGCCATTCAGCACGAACTGCTTTTTAGCATTATCCCAATATACATCGTTGGCTTTCAGCTCGTAGGTCATCTTCCTGTTTTTGTCAAACTTCTGAAACACGAAGCCGGAACCTCTCTTCTCACGTTTATTCCAGGAATTGATGAAAATATATTCCATGCGGCTCAATTGTGCGGAAACCGGCGCCGTACCAAGAACTTTTTCTTTGTTGGTCGAATTGTAGGTATACGCCTCAAGCTGGTTTTTTTTAATGTTAGCCCAAGGCAATACAAAATGGTTCACCAGAAGCGAAAGTACTGCAATAAACAGAGAGGTGATCAGATAAGGTCTTGCAAACCGGTGGAAACTGGCCCCGCTGCTGATTACCGCAACAATTTCTGTATTATTGGCCATTCTCGAGGTAAAATAAATCACAGAGATGAAAACCAGAATAGACAGGAAGGTCATCACCAGGTTGATGATCCAGAAAGGATAGAAATGAATCAGGAAATAATTGAGATCAAGCTTCGGATCCAATGCCCGTGCATTCTCTATCCTGGGTATTTTCTGCTGGACATCAATAACCAGGACGACCACAGACAGCAATATCAGCATGAAACTGAAGGTCCCAAGGTATTTCTTAATGATATATCTGTCTACAATTTTAAGCATGTCTTATAATCTTTGTCTCAGAACAGGAAGCACGGATTTTTTCCATTCGTAGAAATCTCCTGCTACAATATGTTCCCTGGCTACTTTTACCAGATCCAGGTAAAACGCCAGATTATGAATAGAAGCAATCTGCTTGCCCAGGTATTCTTTGGATACGAACAGGTGCCTTACATAAGCCTTTGAATATTCCTGATCTACAAAGCTCGTCCCAAACTCATCCAACGGCGAGAAGTCGTCCTTCCACTTTTCATTTTTAAGGTTCACCACTCCCTGCCAGGTAAAGATCATCCCGTTTCTTGCATTCCGGGTAGGCATTACGCAATCCATCATATCAATACCCAATCCAATGGATTCAAGGATGTTCCACGGGGTACCGACTCCCATCAGGTACCTTGGTTTTTCTTTTGGCAGAATATCCGTTACCTCATCGGTAATCCTGTACATTTCCTCTTCAGGCTCTCCCACAGACAATCCTCCGATAGCATTTCCTTCTGCTCCTGCCTCAGAAATCACCTCTGCAGAAATCTTCCTTAGATCGGAATAGGTTGATCCCTGAACAATCGGGAATAGTCTCTGTTTGTATCCATACAGCTCAGGATTCTGTTCTGTCCAGTCGATACATCTTTTGAGCCAGCGGTGTGTAAGCTCCATTGAGGTTTTAGCCTGATTATACTCACATGGATATGGTGTACATTCATCAAAAGCCATAAAAATATCGGCTCCGATCTGCCTCTGGATCTCCATAGACCGTTCCGGTGAAAACATATGGTAGCTCCCGTCAATATGAGATTTGAAGCGGGCCCCTTCTTCCGTCATCTTACGGGTATCTGCAAGGGAAAACACCTGAAATCCTCCGGAATCGGTAAGGATAGGCTGGTCCCAGTTCATGAACTTATGCAGCCCGCCTGCCTTCTGCATGACGTCCATCCCCGGACGCAGGTAAAGGTGGTAGGTATTGCCCAGAATAATCTGCGCCTTAATATCTTCTTTTAACTCTCTCTGATGAACGGTCTTTACACTGGCCACGGTTCCCACCGGCATAAAAATCGGTGTCTGAACCACCCCGTGATCTGTGGTTATTTCTCCTGCCCTGGACTTACCCTCAGAGGTTTTATGTATGGTAAAAAAATTCATTCGTATGCTTTTTGATTCATCTACATCATTAATAGCACGGTCATTATCTTGCAAAAGCCGGCACATTTCCATTCTGTTTCAGCTTATCCTGTATATATTTTTCTGCTTTGGGATCTTTCTCCAGCAGTATTTTCTGGGCATCATCGGCAATTCCTTTCATTTTCTGCTTAATGGTGTAGTATTTGAAACTTTCCACAAAATCGGCAGGTTTTACCTGATGGGCTTTGAGCACGAACCTGGTTCCCGCCTCAAGATTGCTGTTAGGATACACAAAGGTTGCCTGGTCATTAATGGCCATATCAGCCAAAATTTCTGCCATCTTGTCTTTCGGGATAAGGTTTTTGGGCTTGTCTATATAACCGTTACAGGCCAGCATGCTCATGAATAGGATAAAGAAAACAAGGATTTTTCATAATCTGTTGATGATGGATTTCCATTTTAAATTGAGTACTCCGAATACCGCTTCATGAATGATCCCACCGTTCATTTTGCTTTCCCCCAGAATCCTGTTGGTAAAAATAATCGGTACTTCCACAATCCTGAAGTTCTTTTTAAAAGCACGGAATTTCATTTCAATCTGAAAGCCGTATCCTTTCAGTTTCACATTTTCCAGCCCTATCTCTTCCAGTACTTTCCTTGAAAAGCAAACAAACCCTGCCGTCGTATCATGAATAGGCAATCCTAAAATGAACCTGACATACCGGGACGCAAAATAGGACAACAGCACACGCCCCATTGGCCAGTTAACCACATTTACTCCTTTGGAATACCTGGACCCGATAGCCATATCAGCGTTGAGGCAGGCTTCATAAAGTCTCGGGAGGTCTTTAGGATCATGGGAAAAATCCGCATCCATTTCAAAGATGTAATCATATCCGTTCTGAATGGCCCAGTGAAAGCCATGGATATAAGCTTTTCCCAAACCGTCCTTAATGTGCCGTACGGAAAGGTGAAGTTCGTGAGGGAATTCTTTCTGCAACTCCTTTACAATACCGGCGGTTCCGTCAGGAGAAGAATCATCCACTACCAAAACATGAAAGCCGTCTTCCAATGCAAAAACTGCGGAAATAATATTTTCAATATTTTCCTTTTCGTTATACGTTGGAATGATGACCAGTTTTTTCATTTCAGTTTGCAAAGATAGTTTATTTAACCTTTTTATTTTATACAAAATAATCTATAATTTTGCAAAAAAAATATCCCTTTGCCATCACCACAAAATTTTGTTAATCACGTAAGAATCCCCGAGAATAACGACTGGGTCATCTTTATATTATTAGGCTGTATTTTTTTATACCTTTTTATGATGAACATCGTAGAAAGGGAAGCCAGCCTGCGCGACTTTCTGCTCCAGAAGTATTTTGACTCCAGCAACAACCTTCCCAGCTGGATCATCACCTCCTCCATTACCACACTTACGCTTGCCACTCTCATATCCCAGACCATACCTACGGTTCCGCAGTTTATTTCAGAGATTCAGATCTCAGGGTTTCAGCTGAACAAGTTTGGATATACCTTACTGGTGATTGCATTTTTCTACCTGTCTAAATCAGCTCTGGGCTTTATGTTTTATCACAGCACGGGGGACGGAAAAAAATGGGCTGTATTTTATTTTACGGCTACCAAATTTTATTTTATCCTTTCTTTTATCCTGATCGTTCTCTGCATCGTGCATTATTACTTCCCGGTAGACAGGCATGAATTATTTTTTTATTACCTGATTTTCTCCTTATTTGTATTTATTTTCAAGATTTTTTTCTATTTATTTCACAGAAACAACATTTTGCCTCAAAAATGGTATTATAAATTTTTGTATATTTGCACCCTCCAAATCACACCACTATTGCTGCTTTGGAAATTATTATTTTTTTAATAAAAGTCAATGATGAGAATAAAGTCTATATTGGTCTCTCAACCAGCGCCGAGTGAGTCATCTCCATACCTGGATATTGCAAAGAAGGAAAAAATAAAAATTGATTTCCGACCGTTTATCCACGTAGAAGGAGTTGACAATAAAGAACTTAGAACACAGAAAATTGATCTTACGCAGTACACAGGGATTATTTTCACCAGTAAGAATGCCATTGATCATTACTTCAGGCTAGCTGAAGAGCTGCGTTTTGCAGTACCGGATACCATGAGGTATATATGCCAGTCCGAGGCCATTGCCAACTATCTTCAGAAGCATATCGTATACCGAAAAAGAAAAATCAGCTTCGGGGAGAAAAACTTCTCAGATCTTTTACCTCTCTTTAAAAAATTCCCGACTGAAAAATACCTTCTTCCTTCCTCTGATGTATTAAGCCCGGATATTGTAAAAACACTGGATGCCGCCAATATCAACTGGACGCGCGCCATTATGTACCGTACAGTATGCAGCAACCTTACCGACATCGACATCAAGGAATATGACATGCTTATTTTCTTCAGCCCGCAGGGGATTAAGTCTTTACAGCAGAACTTCCCTGATTTCAAGCAGGAAGATACTAAAATAGGTGTTTTCGGAAATACGACTTTAGCCGCTGCAGAAGAAGCAGGACTGAAGGTGGATCTGATGGCTCCGACCAAAGAGACGCCGTCTATGACCATGGCTCTTGAAAAGTATATTAAGGCACTGCATAAGTAGTCCTTAAATCAAAATATCCGCGGCCATCTTTTCATTAAAAGGAAAGATGGCTTTTTTTAGTTAAATTTGAACAAGATTTAATATTGAATGAAAGCTCCACAGGCAAAAAAAATAGAAAAGACACTTGAAATTCACGGGGACCAGAGAATGGATCCCTACTTCTGGCTCAATGAAAGAGAAAACCCTGAGGTACTACGCTATCTTGAAGAAGAAAATTCCTACGCAGACTTCATGATGAAGGATACGGAAGAACTTCAGGAAGAATTGTTTGAGGAGATGAAATCCCGCTATAAAAAAGACGACGAGTCGCTGCCTTATTTCTTTAATGGCTACTGGTACATCGTAAGGTACGAAGAAGGAAAAGAGTATCCTATTTTCTGCAGGAAGCAGCATAGCCTGGATCGGCCGGAAGAAATCATTGTGGATGTTAACATCCTGGCAGAAGGTGAAAGCTTCTTTGAGGTAGGCAGTGTGGCAGTAAGCCCGGATAACCTGCTGGCCTCATTTTCTGCCGACAATGTCGGAAGAAGGATCTACACCATTAATTTTAAGGACCTGCAAACCGGGGAAATCCTTCCTGATAAAATCCCTAATACGACTGGAAAAGCCGTATGGGCAAATGACAACAAACATGTATTCTATATCAGGAAAGACACGAATCTCCGAGCTTTTCAGGTATACAGGCACCAGCTTGGAACAGATCCCTCCGAAGATGTATTGATCTTCCATGAAGAGGATGATACTTTTGATGTCAATGTATTCAAAACAAAATCCCTCAAATATATCTTCATAGCAAGCTCCAGCACCATTTCGGATGAACACCGTTTTATCCCTTCGGATGATGTTTTTGCAGACTGGACCGTTATACAGCCAAGGATGGATGACCTGGAATATTCCGTAGAGCATTACGAGGATGAATTCTACATTATTACCAATGCTGATGACGCCACCAATTTCAAGATCGTAAAAACCAAGATCAGCCAATGCAGTATGGATCATTGGGTAGACGTTATTCCGCACAGGGAAAACGTACTCCTGGAGGGTTTTGAAATATTCAGGGACTATCTGGTTCTTGAAGAAAGAGAACAGGGATTGCTCCAGATCAAGATCATCAATGAAAAAAACGGGGAATCATATTACCTTCCTTTTTCAGATCCTACTTATACAGCTTACATCGGAATCAACCTTGAATTTGATACTGATATACTCCGTTACGGTTATACTTCCCTCACACAGCCCGGCTCTACCTACGAATACAATATGAAAGAGAAAACAACCCAGCTTCTGAAGCAACAGGAAGTATTGGGCGGCAAATTTTCTCCGGAAAATTATATTTCAGAAAGAATCTGGGCAGATTCCAGAGATGGCAAAACCAAAATCCCGGTTTCGCTGGTGTATCATAAAGATACCGTGAAATCCGGGGATACTCCCTTGTTACTTTACGGCTATGGAAGTTACGGACATACCGTAGACGCCAGCTTTTCCAATGTGAGATTATCCCTCCTGGACAGAGGATTTATTTATGCCATTGCGCACATCCGCGGCGGAGAATACCTGGGAAGGGAATGGTATGAAGAGGGAAAAATGCTGTATAAGAAAAATACTTTCTTTGATTTTATTGATGCAGGAAAATTCCTGATCCGTGAAAATTATACATCCTCAAAACACCTGTACGCCATGGGTGGAAGTGCGGGCGGACTGCTGATGGGAGCCGTCGTCAACTTTGAACCTAAGCTATTCAATGGGATTGTAGCTCAGGTTCCGTTTGTAGACGTGGTTACCACGATGCTCGATGAAACAATACCGCTGACTACCGGGGAGTATGACGAATGGGGAAATCCGAATGACCGGGAATACTACGACTACATGAAGTCCTATTCTCCGTATGACAATGTAGAAGCGAAAGATTATCCGCACATGCTGATCACTACCGGCCTTCATGATTCGCAGGTACAGTACTGGGAACCGGCCAAATGGGTAGCTAGGTTGCGTGAACTGAAAACAGATGACCATCTGCTGATTTTCAAAACTGACATGAGTGCTGGACACGGCGGAGCAAGCGGAAGATTTGAATCGTTGAAAGAAGATGCCCTGGAGTATGCGTTTTTAATAAAATTGGAAAACAAAAACTAACCCATATGATGCTCCTGATTATTTTCTTTGGCATTGCTGTGACTTATTATCTTTTCCAAAAAAGCAGAATCAGCAGGATTGAAAAACAGGAATACCTGCGGGAAAAGAAAAATGAAAAGTTTGATCAGCTTCTTGATCTTGCGAGAAAAGAGGATCAGGCAAAATCCAAAAATCAGAATACATAAAAACCATCAGGAGAATTGATTGATACACTATGATTAACGAAGCAGAATACTGGCAGAAAATAGAACAATTTTTCATTGAAAATTTTGATACGGAAAAAAATGCCCCGATTGAGACCTACCTGTTTTTGATAGGCCTTCAGGAATTGGGCAGCGGTCAGCAGAAATACACCAAGGAAGATAAGGTTAACCTGCTTCATATTGCCGTATGCAGGCTACTGGAACCCTTTGGATATTATAAATTTTCCCATTATGACGATGATGGGTACCCGCACTTTGAAATGCTCGAGGAACTTCCTGAATTAAAGCCCAATGAACAGCAGCTGTTGATGAAAAAAGCTATCATACAGTATTTCCAGGACGAGGAATTATTGTAAAACATGAAAAGGAAAACAGGAGCCCCTGTTTTCCTTTTTTATTTTCTTAGAATATTTTCTGATAAAGCAGTAACAATTCTGAACCATTATCTTAAGAAATGTGATGCATATTTAGGTTTCATAATCGGAAAATCATGCAATATTTTCCTATCAATAAGAATTAATCCTTATAAACGTGTAATTTTTTCATGTGTTTACTGTATATATGTTAATAAACGACGACACCGGCATAAACATAATAAATTTATAAATAAATGTTAAAATTGTTTCTTTTAAGAAAAATTAAACAATATTATGGCTCGTTTTTTGTTTATGAAATCATAAAATGATTAATTTTAACATTCATAATCACAACTGCAGTATTGAATAATGAATAATAAGTTCATCCCCATCATTTCAGTGTTTATGACAATTTCACTGATTGTCTTTGTTACGCTTCAGTTCTACTGGCTGAAGAGGTATTACGGTACCCTTGAACAGGATTTTTCTAATAAGGTGTATTCCGCTTTGGAAAGCACTTCTAAAAGCATCGGAGAAATTGAAGTGGAAAAATACATGAATGATGATTTCAAGAACTTCAGGAATAATATTCTCGCCAATAATGACCAGCCATCGCTGACTACCATCCAGCAGGTCGAGGATTCCGGAACGCAGAGGCAGATCATTTATTCTAAAAATATCATTGAAAAAACACAGCTCCCGATCTCACAGAAGGGAGATTCTATAAAGCTGACTAAACTGTATTCTGATGAGGCGGCTTACAAGGTAAAAAAAGACACGAATAACCGTGAACTCCTGACCGCTGATATCAATCAGGATATTGAAAACGGGGATTACACGGTAAAGGAATTCGCCAAAGTGTATGGTAATAACCTTCCGCTCAGCAAAAGAGTCAATACCAAGATCCTTGATTCCGTTATTACGAAAGAACTCAGGATCAGAGGGATTTCTGCTCAGTTCGGCTATGGCATCACGGATAAAAATAATAATACGACCAGCATATTTAATAAACTGTATAAGGATAAGAAAGACAACAATACTTACAGTTATCCGCTATTTACAGACAATAAATACAGGACCATCTATAATCTTGCTCTAGTTTTCCCGAAAAAGGAATACTCTCTTGCCATGAACAACTGGCCTATGCTGTTGGGCACTTTCCTTTCTTTGCTCACTATTCTGGGTATCTATATCATTTCCATCAATTATATGATGAAGCAGAAGAAGCTGGCAGAAGTGAAGACCGACTTCATCAACAATATGTCCCACGAATTCAAGACTCCGTTAGCAACAATTTCTGTAGCTACAGACTCGCTGGCCAATGATAAGATTGCAACCAATCCGGATAAGGTAAAATACTATTCAGAACTGATCAAGCAGGAAAACCTGCGGATGAAAAAGCAGGTAGAAAACGTCCTGAACATGTCTAAACTGGAACGCAATGAAGTCAATCTTTTCCTGAAAGAGGCGAATGTCAGGGAGCTGATCAAAAAAACAACAGAATCCTTCAACCTCATTGTAAGCCAGAGAAACGGTACGCTGACCCAGGAATTTACAGCGGAACAATACAATTTTAAAATTGATGAGTTCCACATTGCCAATGTATTGGTAAACCTGCTGGACAACGCCAACAAATATTCTCCAGAAGCCCCTGAAATCCATGTTAAGACAAGAAATGAGGGCCATTGGTATATTATTGAAGTCTCGGATAAAGGCATGGGTATGGAAACCCATAATAAAACCAAAATCTTTGAAAAATTCTTCCGGGAGGAGACCGGAAACATCCATAATGTAAAGGGGCAGGGCTTAGGCCTGTCCTATGTTAAAAAGATTGTTGAGCTTCATAAAGGTCATGTTATTGTGGAATCCAACAAAGGAAAAGGCAGCACCTTTATAATAAAGCTGCCCATGAATTAAAAATTAAAATTAAAGGTTATCAGGAACCAAATCATCCCGGTAGCCACACATATTTATTACCAACTAAAAAATATAAACTTATGAGCAACAGGATATTATTGGTAGAAGACGATCAGAGTTTTGGAGCCGTACTAAAAGATTATTTAACGATCAATAACTTTGAGGTAACACTGGCTACAGACGGAGAACAGGGATTGAAAGAGTTTACTGAAAATGAGTTTGACATCTGTATTTTTGATGTGATGATGCCGAAAAAGGACGGTTTTTCACTGGCAGAAGATGTGAAAAAAATTGATAAAAACACTCCGATCATCTTCCTTACCGCAAGGAACATGAGGGAAGATATTCTGAAAGGTTATCAGCTAGGTGCAGACGATTATATTACCAAGCCTTTCGACACCGAATTGCTCCTGTATAAAATCAAAGCCATCCTTCAAAGGAGCTCTACCCTCGAAAATGAGGAACAGGAACAGTTTAAGATCAGCAATATCTTTTTCGATTCCATGTTGAGGCAGCTGCGGGTAGGAGACAAAGAATATAAGCTCTCCCCTAAGGAGAACGAGCTGCTTAAGCTCCTGTGCATTCACAGAAATGACTTTATGCCGAGAGACCTGGCCTTAAGGAAAATCTGGAAAAAAGAAAACTATTTTACCGCCAGAAGTATGGATGTATATATCGCCAAACTTCGTAAACTGCTGAAAGATGATGAAGGTCTGGAAATCATCAACGTTCATGGTGAAGGTTTCCGTTTACTGGTAAAAAACTAATCTGAGATCTATTTATATTTTCAATATATTTCACAGACACAATCAGGATTATCCCTATAAAATTAGCAAAACAATTAAAATGTTTTGCTAATTTTGCATTATGGGATTATCAAATATAAAAAATTACTGTTTAGGACTGTTTGCTGTCTCAGTAACTCTGGTTTCGTGTAAAAAAGATCAGCGTGCAACTTATCTAACTGAAGAAGCCGGAATAGACCAGCCGGTTCAGTCCGGAATTGCTCCTAAAGTCTCTTTGTTTGACCAGGCGGGAATACAGACGGCACAACCACAGTCAACAGCTGTTACTGCACCGGGGATGAATCCTCCTCACGGGCAACCTGGCCACCGGTGTGATATTCCGGTAGGACAGCCCCTAAATAGCAAGCCCGCGCAGGATGCAACGCAAAAAGTAACCGTTAATCCCAACCAGGGGCAGCAGACCATACAGATTGATCCCAATGCCCTTCAGCCCGGAAAATTTACCGTGGATGCCAACGGCAAGCCTAAAGCCGTAAAAACAGCAAAAGGAATGAACCCTCCTCACGGCGAGCCGGGACACCGGTGCGATATTCCGGTAGGACAACCCTTAAATAGCAAACCCGCGCAAAACATACAGCCTGTGCAGACCATAGCGCAAAACACTCCACAACCAGCCACTCCTGCTCCAACAGGAGAAAAACCTGCCCTAAATCCGCCTCATGGGGAACCATGGCATAATTGTGCGGTAAAAGTTGGTGAAGCTTTACCGTAATTTTTGTATTTTTGCATCAGTGAAACTGTTTCATATCATAGCGATTGTTTTCTGCCTGGGAATTTTTCTGGTTCCCAAGGATACACTGTACCTTGAAAACATGCATGAAACATGCTGTAAGCAAAAGGATTCCGGAATGGACTGCTGCAAAAAAGATAAGCAGAACATCCATCATTCCGAGCATCAAAACAGCAAGCAGAAGTCTTCCTCCTGTGATGACAGCTGCTGTTCTACCTGTGCAGTATGCTATACTTTTATTGAAACGCCTTTTTCTGTAAACCAGAAGCTGGAATTATCTTATTATAAGTCTAACAAAAACCTACAGTTTCAGTATTCCGATCCTTATCTTTCAGACCGTTTAAAAGAAATCTGGCAGCCGCCTAAACTAGGTTAATAGTATCCGCTAATGTTTACCCTCTACAGGTGAACTGAATTTTTATTAATCTAAATTTAAACAACATGAAATTATATATTTCCAGGATATTTCTTGGTATATTCCTGGTATCTTCCCAATGGATATTAGCACAAGCCCTTTCCAGACATCAGTTCAGCGTAAAAGGAAAGTGTGAGATGTGCAAGACAAGAATTGAAAGTACAGCACTGAAAGCAGGAGCAAAGCAGGCTGTCTATTCTATAGATTCCCAAACATTAACGCTGGAAACAGACAACAGCACATCTACAGATAATATTCTACAAAAGGTAGCTGAGGCTGGCCACGATAATGAGAAATTTAAGGCAACGCCTGCGGCATATGAAGCACTTCCTGCCTGTTGTCATTATGATCGGGATTCCGGTGCTCTTCAGACTACGGCTGAACAGAATGAGCACAGCACAAAGAAGGAAAATGAATTTTTTGTCAGAGGGAACTGTGAATCCTGCAAGGCAAGAATTGAGAAAGCAGCCAAGGAAGCCGGTGCCCGTTCTGCTGAATGGAATGCAGAAAGTCAGAAGTTAACCCTTGACTTTGATCCGGCAACCACATCATCAGACAAAATCCTTCGGAAAATTGCGGATGCAGGCCATGATAATGAAAAATACAGGGCAGCAGATGCGGTTTATAAAAACCTTCCTTCATGCTGTCTGTATGACAGGAATATTCCTTTCGGAGAGGTTAATCCTAAGGTTCATGCAGAAGAAGGCACAAATCCCTCCCATGCCCAACACAGTTTGTCTGAGACAGAAGGAAAAACAATTGAAGGAGTAACGGTAATAGGTTCAAAGGCTGCGACTTCACTGAATAAGAAAGAAGCCGGAATGGTATTTAACATCGACCGCAAAGAATTGCTGAAGGCAGCATGCTGCAACCTTTCCGAAAGTTTTGAAACCAATGCAACTGTAGACGTATCGTTCAGCAATGCCGTTACCGGGACTAAACAGCTCAAAATGCTGGGACTGGACCAGAAATACACCAGCTTAACCAAAGAACTGCTGCCTGAGATCAGAGGCCTGGCTTCAGCATATGGTCTCAGTTTTATTCCGGGAAGATGGATTGAAGGCATTCAGCTTACGAAGGGAGGAAGCACTGTTACCAACGGATATGAGAGCATTACCGGGCAGATCAATACTGAGCTGCTGAAAAACGCGGCCAAACCCGAAACTTCACTGAATCTTTTTGCCGATTTCAATGGCCGTACCGAAGCCAATATAACCAGTGTTTCCAAAATCAATGATCAGTGGTCACAAACATTCCTTCTCCACGGAAACGGAACATTCGGCAATACAGACATGAATAAAGACGGATTCCTTGACAGGCCTAAAGGTACCCAGATCAATGCCGCCTATCTATTAAATTACAATGATTTGGAAAAATCCGGTTTCGGATCTCATTTCGGGATTAATTTCATCAAGGACGAGCGGACTTCAGGTCAAACCGATTTCAATAAAAATATTTCACAGGACAAACAGTCCGCCAATGGTGTCGGGATCGACATCTCGAGGTTTCAGGTGTGGAACAAGACCGGCTATGTTTTTAAAGGAAAACCTTACCAGAGCTTAGGCTGGATGAACCAGTATACGTACCACCAGCAGGATAGTTTCTTTGGACTGAGGAATTATTCCGGTAAACAGCATACGTACTATTCCAATCTGATCTTTGAGAGCATCCTGGGCAATACCAACCATAAATATAAAGCAGGAGCAAGCTTCATGTATGACGGCTATGATGAAACCTATCTTACAGATCAGTTCAAAAGGAATGAAATTGTTCCGGGTGTATTTGCCGAATATACGCTGACCGGCCTGAAATACACCCTGGTTGCAGGTGCAAGAGTGGATTTCCATAATCTTGCAGGAACACAGTTTACACCAAGGATGAATTTTAAATATGACATCACTCCGCAGACTATTTTAAGGCTTTCTGCAGGAAGGGGATTCAGAACGGCCAATGTATTTGCGGAAAACCAGCAGTATTTTGCGTCCAACCGCATGGTTCAGATTATGCAGAACGGCGGAAATATTTACGGGCTGAAACCTGAAATCGCTTGGAACTATGGAGCCAGCCTGCAACAGGAATTCAAACTGTTCGGGAGAAAATCTTCCGTGGTGGCTGATTTTTTCAGAACCGATTTCAAGGATCAGGTACTGGTAGATCTTGACCGCTCGCCCCAGCAGCTCACCTTCTATAATCTTGAAGGGAAATCTTTTGCCAATTCTTTTCAGACCCAGTGGGACTTTATTCCTCTCAAAAACTTCGAGGTAAGGCTGGCCTATAAATATTACGACGTTCAAGCGGACTATCTCGAAGGAAGGCGTGAAGTTCCGTTTATGGCAAGACACAGAGGTTTTCTTAATCTGGCGTATGCAACTAACAAAAATACCAAGGGCGGATTCTGGAGCTTCGATACCACGCTTAACTGGATCGGAAAACAAAGGCTTCCGGAAACCTCTTCCAATCCTCAGGAATTCAGACTGCCGGCTTATTCCGAATCCTATGCCGTACTGAATGCACAGATTTCCAGAAATTTTAATCCTAAAATAAGGGCTTATCTGGGAGGTGAAAACCTGACTTCATATTATCAGAAGAACGCTATTGTAGATTTCAGGAATCCGTTCGGAAATTATTTCGATGGCGGGATGGTGTATGCACCCATCATGAAAGCTAACTTTTATGTTGGGCTGGATGTGACATTCTAACGGATTTTAAACAGAATAAACCTCAACAAAGAGCTGTCTCTTAAAGTTCACAGATTGAATAGCAAAACATGGCTTGGCGGATTACCCGTCAAGCCATGCTTTTTTGTATTTTTATCCAATATATTCATATGCCGCAAACACTTATTTTTGAAGACCACTATAAAAAACTCGGACTTGAATTCTTTTCCGGTGAACATCCCGGAATGATTAACAGCAATAAGTTCCGCCATGATGTAAAAATATTCTTTATTCCGGCAGGCTATGAGCTGACTGTTGATTTTAACCGTTTTAAAACCATAAAGCCCAGCCTCTTTTTCCTCAGCACCCAGCAGGTGAATATAGAACACGGTAAAGATGGGGCGATCCTGCTCTATTATAACCGGGACTTCTACTGCATTCAGATCCATGACAAAGAAGTAGCCTGTGATGGACTCCTGTTTCATAATGTTTTTGAAATTCCTTTTATAGAACTGGACCGTGAAGAAGCAGCCGTCGTAAAAAAATTATTCAGTGAGATACAATATGAACTGGAATGGAAAGACTCCTCCGCAGAAGAAATGATCCGTACGTATGTAAAACAGCTGATCATACGGTCTACCAGAATGTGGAAGAAGCAACATCTGGATCAGGCTATCGTAAAGATCTCCGGGCATGAACTTGACATTTTCAGAGATTTCAGCAGGTTTCTTGAAATTCATTTCAGGGAAAAACATCATGTTTCAGACTACGCGGACCTGCTGCATATGGCCCCAAAAACACTAACCCACAAATTCAGAGCACTGCGGTTGGAAAGTCCCAACCAGCTTATCATCAACAGAATTTTGCTGGAAGCCAAGAGACTATTGCTGTACACGGATAAGCCTGTTAAAGAAATTGCCCATCATCTGGGCTATGAAGATCCTGCTTATTTCAACAGGCTTTTTACCCAAAAGACAGAAAATACCCCGTCTAATTTCAGGAAAAATTATCTCTCGGGAAAAAAGTACAATACGTAGTTCCTTTTGTGTATTGAGTTGGAACAATATGTGATATACCTTTGTCCAATAAAAATCGATACACATAAACAATAAAAAACAAAATTATTATGAAACGTAATGCAACAGCCGTTTGGACCGGAACCGTAAAAGAAGGAAAAGGACATCTTACAACCCAGAGTACGACTTTAAATGAAACCCAATACTCTTTCAACAGCCGTTTCGAAGATGGTGTGGGAACCAACCCGGAAGAGCTACTGGCTGCAGCCCATGCAGGATGCTTCACCATGAAACTGAGTGCAGAACTTACTCAGGCAGGATTCACTCCTGAGGAATTAACTACGAAATCTGTGGTAACCCTGGATCCTAGCATTGGAAAAATTACAAAATCTGAGCTGACATTAACGGCGAAAGTACCGGGAATTTCTGAAGAAGAATTTCAGAAGCATGCAAAAACAGCCGAGAAAGAATGTCCGGTAAGTGCTGCTTTCAACTTTGAAATTACGCTTAATGCAACGTTAGCCTGATTTTGACAGCATCGCATCTATAAAAATAAGCCTGGCTTTGTTAAAGTCCAGGTTTATTTTTAAAACAAAATATACCATTCGGTATATTTTTATATCTTTGCCTACAAATACGGTTCATGTCTAAAGCAGAAAAAACAAGACAGTTCATCATTGAGAAAACCGCCGCCTTGTTTAATACCAAAGGCTATCTCTCTACGTCCTTATCGGATATTACTGAAGCCACCGGATTGACGAAAGGGAGTATTTACGGGAATTTCGAAAATAAAGATGAGGTAGCGCTTGCTGTTTTCCAGTATAATTACGGAATGCTCAGAAGGCATATGCAGCAAGTTATGAAGGAAGAATACCCTTCCGTTTCAGATCAGCTGTATGCGCTTGTATCTTTCTACAGCAACCATTGGCCCCTTGTCTTTAAAACCGGAGGCTGCCCGCTGATGAACGCCGCTACTGAAGCCGATGATACTTTCCCAGCACTCAGCAGTCAGGTGAAATCTTCCTTTGAGTCGTGGATTGCTACCATCACAGAAATCATCAGGTCCGGACAGGAAAAAGATGAGTTCAGCAGCACGATCGATGCAGAGGAATATGCCTCACTGGCCGTCACCTTAATAGAAGGCGGCATTCTGCTTTCCAAAACCACAGGAAACGAAAAACACCTGCATCATGCGTTGGACCGGGTCTTGAAACTGATTACCGAAATTCAAAAAAATTCTTATCAATATCATGGATAAACTGGAAATCCTCCGGTCCTTTACCGGAAAAGAGTTTTCGGCCTCGCCCTCCCCTTTTATGCGTTGGCTGAATCCTGTTGTACTCTCAGCCGAAGAAGGCGAAATAGCATTTCAATATACGGTAAGGGAAGAATGGCTCAATCCTATGGGGAACCTACATGGCGGTGTTACTGCTGCGATTATCGATGACATTATAGGTGCCACGATGTTTTCACTGAATGAGAAAAACTTTATTGTTACCGTAAATAACAGTATTGATTATTTCTCAACCGCAAAAGAAAATGATCATATTATAGCCGAAACGAAAATTATTAAAAGAGGAAAACAGTTTGTGAACGCGCAATGCGAAATATGGAATGCAGACAGAACCCGCCTTATCGCGAGGGGAACCTCAAACCTTTTTAAAATCAATGACTAAATGAAGAGAGTTGTTATCACAGGACTGGGCGCAGTGACGCCTTTGGGAAATACTGTAGAAGAATTCTGGCAGAACAGCATCAACGGAGTGAGCGGTGCCGGTAAAATTACCCATTTCGATCCTGAAAAATTTAAAGTGGACTTTGCATGTGAAGTTAAAAACTTTGATCCTAAAGTCCATCTTACCCATAATGAAATCAAAAGAAGCGACCTGTTTTCACAATACGCCATGTATTCTGCCACTGAAGCCCTGAATGATTCCGGGCTTGAGCTGGAAACTATGGAACCGTTTGATACCGGGGTCATCTGGGGAACCGGACAGGGCGGCATGTGGACTTTTGAAAATGAAGTGATGAATTTTGCACAGGGCGACGGAACGCCGAGGTTCAATCCATTTTTTGTCCCGAAATTCATTGCAAATATGGCTTCCGGAATGATTTCCATGAAGTTTGGCCTTCAGGGCATCAATTACACCACCATTTCTGCATGTGCCACAGGAAATACCGCATTAATGGATGCTTTCAACTACATCCGTCTGGGCAAGGCAAAAGTAATGGTAAGCGGAGGCTCTGAGGCAGCCATTTCCCCTGCTTCTGTAGGTGGCTTTTCCATTATGAAAGCCATGTCTACCCGTAATGACGATTTTGCAACCGCCAGCCGTCCGTATGATGCAGACCGTGATGGTTTTGTGATGGGCGAAGGCGCAGGAGCCCTGATTCTGGAGGAATATGAGCACGCCAAAGCAAGAGGTGCAAAAATTTATGCCGAACTGGCGGGAGCTGCCATGACTGCTGACGCCTATCACATGACAGCACCTCATCCGGATGGCGTGGGAGCGATTAAAGCGATGCAGCTGGCTTTAAAAGAAGCCGGTGTAAATACCGAAGATATCGATTACCTGAACCCTCATGCGACCTCCACTCCCATGGGTGACATTGTAGAACTTAACGGTATCCACGCTTTGTTTAAAGGGAGTAAAAACCTCGACATCAGTGCCACAAAATCCATGACGGGACATTTGCTGGGGGCCGCCGGAGCTGCGGAAGCGATCTTATCCATAAAAGCCATTGAAAATGGGATCATCCCGCCGACGATCAATCTACATAAGCTTGACGAAAATATTCCGAAAGAAATGAATATAGTATTCGGGGAGGCCAAAGAGAAAAACATCAATTTTGCATTAAGCAATGCCTTCGGTTTCGGAGGACACAATGCCACACTGGTCTTTAAAAAGTTCCGGTAATCTTTACATAAGAAAGCAGCCTTTCCGGCTGCTTTTCCATTGTACGAATTTATATAAGACTCAGCTATGCTGCTGAATTAATCGGAATCTTTATCCTTGTCCTTATCGGCAATGAACAGATCGTCAGCATCTTCTGCAATCGGAATGTAGAGTCTTTCCCAAACCTTGCTTTTCACCATATCCCAACTATGCCCTTTTCCTTTCAGGTCCTCTGCTAATAAAACAGTTCCCGGCTTAATAATAAAAGTGGAGCCGTCTGTTACCTTGAATTTTATATTTCCCTTAATGGTAATCACATACTGCCTTCTGGGCGCAGGGTGTGCATTTTTTTCCCAGTCCTCCGTTTTATTGCTCATCCAGAATGTGGTGGTATTCATATGCTTCAGAGTTGGGATTCTTCCTTTTTCAAAAGTACATGAGCCGTCCGGATTGTTGACGAGCCGGATAGCAGGGATAAACTCAGTGGTTTCTTCTGCCTTTACACTGATTTTTTTGTCATGATGATGTTGTGCATTCATACAGTTCATTGTGGAAAGTGCTACAACAAGGCTTATGCCTTTAACGATGTTTTTCATTTTTTTAATAGGATTCTTTTATGCGTTATAAACGGTATCATGAACCAGCATTCTTTCAAAGAAGGGTTTATACTTCTCTACTAGGGCCAGGTGCCCCGGAAGTTTGCCGTAAGCTTCCAGTTCTTCAAGGCTGTCGAATTCCATGGAGGCGTTGTAAGTAAAACTGTTATCCAGAACACTTCTAGGGCTGGACGCAGCGGGTTTTCCGTACCGAAGATTCTTCTGGTAAGGAAGTTTTGCGAGTCCTTTGAAAAAGTTCTCAAACTCTTTCACCTCAGCTTCAGAAAGATCTGTTCTGAGCCAGAATAATAAATAATGGAAGTACACTTTTTTCTTTTTTATGGGGTTAAACATAGGTAAAGCAGAGGCCAGCATATTGCCGGAAAAGAGCAGTAATGCCGAAGCCTGTACTGAGCGGAATAAAAATTTTCTTCTTTCCATACTAAATATTGTTTATGGTTTTTCTGTCACTCGGTGACCGGATGCTGTGTTAATTAAAATCAATCCTGTATTTCAGGACAAACTGCCACTTACGGTCTGAAACTACAGCATTATTTGCGGCATCACCGGTAAAAACCGGGCGGTTCTGAGCATCGAAGGTAAGCCTTGAAGACATCCCGTTCATCAACAGGGAAACGCCGGCATCATAAATAACGGCATTATCATGAAGAGCTTTAAGGTCAGACAATTGCACACCAACGGCAGGCTGAAGCTGCAGGTTTTTCTTTTCTTTATTAAAGTAAGGTAAAGTACCGCCCAGCTGGACGTAATAGGTATTTCCGGTTCCGATAACAGGCATGGCATTTCCGGCTCCGTTAAGGCTTGCGAGCGAAGCATCCACGGAAGTTGCCGGGTTATTGGTTCCTACATACCGTACGTAGTTCGGACCATAGTCATTATGCATCGCCATCGCATAAGCACTTACGGAAGTTCCTTTTTCCTGGTTAAGCGGGGCATCATAGAAAAGGTCTACCGCAAAACTTTTCATATCATCGTTCACCGTATTTTTAGCAGTGTCCTGATGCCACAGGGCATTGTGGATATAATCAAATCCGGCACCCAGGCTCAATACATTCTTTTTTCCTACATAAGTTCCGGAATTGAAAGGCGTAGAAATATTTTCCGTATCCAGGAAAGCATACCTGAAATAACCTGAAAAATCCTTATGAGGCGAATTTTTGCTGAAGGTGGAAACATTAGGCTTCGGATCTGCGGTCGCCATGGTATACGGATCCGCAACTACAAGACGGTAATCAAACTTCCCCAACTGCCCTTTGATATAGGCGCTCAGTTCCCTTACGGTATAATCCGTAGCCCCTGCATTGGATGTCGCATAGGCCGGAAGGTCATAAAGCAGTGTGTTCAGCGGGCCTGTTGTAAACCGGGAAAGGCCTCTCCATGTAGAACGCCCTGCCCCGAAAGCAATTTTATCATTAAATGCATATTCTGCATAGGCATCCAGCAAGTCGAAATAGTTGCTGCCTTTGGCATTGACATTAACATTGGTGGTTCCTCCCTGAAGTACAAACATCAGCTTTTCAGTAGGTTTATAAGTCATTTTCACCCTTACCCTGCGAAGTGAAAGGTCTGACAAGTCTGATTTAGCATCATTATTTACCATACTTCCCGGATTAAGCTGGGTATATCGGGCCCAGAGTTCAGCATAGCCGCTAAAGGAAATATACCTTGAATGTTGTTCATTAAAATAATGGGTAAGTGCAGGATTGTTGAAGTCGTTCTTTTTCTGTGCTTCAGCCTTTTGGCTCATGCCTATCAGTGCGGCAAGCAGGAGTCCTGTTTTAAAATACCTTCTGTCCATAATGTTCGGTCCTCTTTTCTTTGTTTTTGACGGGACAAAATTAGCGTCGAAAAGCCGGGAACGGTATTAGAAAACTATTAGAAATCCTTTAGAAAACCATTAAAAGGAAACCGGCGTTTTTCCGGAAGAAAAATATGGGATACCTTTGCATAAAAATCAGCACAACAGATGCATTTTGAACTGAGAACCTCATCGTGCTGGTCCTGCTCATTATACGAAATAGGAATTCCAGATGAAGATTTTAATCATTGAAGACAATGCCCGGGTTTCCGCATTGCTGAAACGCGGCCTTGAAAGCCAGGGGTATCAGATCTATATTTCTGAAGACGCGGAAGATGCCCTGATCATGACGGACCGGATTAGTTTCGATCTTATCATTACAGACATCATGCTTCCCGGAATGAGCGGCACCGAATTCTGCACGATCCTTAAAAACAAACAGCCAGATCTCCCCATCATCATGCTGACTGCTTTAGGTACCATTGATGAAAAGATCGAAGGCTTCGATGCCGGAGCTGATGATTATATGGTAAAACCTTTTGAAATCAGGGAGCTCTATGCCAGGATAAAAGCGGTATTACTGAGGAAATCATCGTTGCCTAAACATCATGATGCCAGGGATGTCCTCCAGTACCATCATCTGGTCGTTCATCAGAATACCAACCGTGTATTCAGGGACGGAAAAGAAATTATCCTCACTCCAAAAGAATTCAAACTGCTAGTTTTCCTGATGAGTCATGCTGATAGGATCCTTACCCGTGAGGAAATCGCAGAAAATGTCTGGGGAAATCATTTTGATACCGGCACCAATTATATTGATGTGTACATTGCTTACCTGCGCAAGAAAATAGACAAGGACTTCAATGAGAAAATGATCCATACCAAACCCGGAGTAGGCTTTATTTTTACCCATAACTTATGAAAATCGCTACCAGAACCGCGCTGATATACGCACTCCTAACCGCAGGAATTCTTTTTATTTTTGCTTATGTCCTCTATTTTGTTTCGGAAAACAACAGGAAAGACGAATTTAATGACCGATTAGGCTATAAGATTATCTGGAGGGCAGAATTTATTTTTGATGCGGATATCGATGATTATAAATTGAAAACGCTTCACGAAAGGAATAAAAAAATGCTGAATGAAGCCGACATCAGTGTTTACAACAGTAAAAAGGAACTGATCTTTACAGACATAAAACCGAGTTCAAAAAATCCGTATTACCTTGACAAGCTCATCAGAACCGGGAAAGATAAACTGATCTGGCAGAGAGGAGACCGGCAGTACATGGCTTTCAGGTATCAATTTGATGACGACAATTACTATATTATCGGAAGTGCCGTAGACGTTACAGGATTGGCTCATATCCGGGAGTTCCGGGAGGATATTATCATCATCTATATTATTTCCGTACTGGTCATCTTTGTTATCGGATTTTTATTTTCCTACTACACCCTGAAACCGCTAAAAGACATTATTCTTCAGATCCGGGATATTTCAGAGCATAATCTTCATAAACGGCTGGTTGTTCCCAAAGCCAAAGATGAAATTTATGAGCTCACCGAAACTTTTAATTCTACTTTTAACCGTCTGGAAAAATCATTCAGCAACCATCGGCAGTTTGTGACAACAATTTCCCATGAATTTAGGACTCCGCTTTCAACGCTGATTGCCGAGCTGGAGCTTGCCAAGGAGCTGAATGTGACGCTTGACGATTATAAAATTTCGATTGATAATGCGTTGCAGGATGCTACACATGCCTCACAGCTTTCCTCCGCACTCCTGGATTTTGCCAGGGCCAGCTATGATGTTTCTCAAATCAGTTTCACCGATGTACGCCTGGATGAAATCCTTGCAGATGCCAAAGTTGACCTGCTTCAGAAGAACCCGGACTACCGCATCGGCATCCATTATACAGATAACCTGGCTGACAAGGATGAAAGCAATTATGACTTCTACGGAAATCCCTATCTGCTTCAGGTCGCATTTCTGAACTTAATGGAAAACGCCTGTAAATATTCCCCGGACAAAACATGCCGGGTGGAAATAGAAGTGCAGAATAAAACTCTGGAAATAAGGTTTATTGATCACGGAATCGGTATTGATGAAAATGACCGGGATAAAATCTTCGACCTGTTTTTCCGCGGTACGCATAAAAATTACAGCAAAGGGAATGGGATTGGGCTCTCTATTGTAAAAAGGATTGTGGAAATGCACCAGGGAATGCTGTCTCTCGACTCTTATCCTAATGAAGGAAGCACATTCAGGATCCGGTTTGTATCTGAAAAATAAAAAAGCAGCCTGAACTCAGACTGCTTATATTGATGTATTATCCTTTTTGTTATCCCTTTAACCATTCCGATCTGGAAAGGTAATTCTGGTCCGGATAATAGATGAAAAGACAGTTCCTTCCCTTGATCGTATTGATGATCGGCTGGGTGAGGTCTCTCGGGACTGCAGGGCATCCCCAGCTTCTGCCGATTCTCTTATGCATTGCGGCAAACTGCTCGCTCACATAATCTGCTCCGTGCATGACGATCGCCCTTCTATAGGCTGCATCATTGAAACCTTTGTCCATACCTAACAATTTCAGAGAATATCCGTTGTCTCCCTGGTACGTCGCATCTGTGATATAAAATCCAAGACTGCTCTGCAACGAACTTTCCGTGTTAGAAAAATTCGTCGCAAATTCTTCGCCTGTATTTTTACCGTGCGCTACCAAAGAATTGAACAGGACTTTCCTCTCATTCATGTCGATCACCCAAAGTCTTTTGGTATTGGAAGACATAGAAAAATCGCATACCGTAAGGAGATGCGAATCCTGGTTTAATAGTCCGGCTTTCTTCAGGTTTTCAAAGCCTGTCATTGCTTTAAAGAAAACCTCTTCGTTAAGTTCATGCCCTGGTTCAAAAGGGATGGATTTGTAAAGTTCTTCAGATGAAGATACCGTGTTTTCTGCCTTCGCAGAGTTCATACCCGCTGTTTTTTCGGTCTTTTTTAAATTGATTCCTTTCCCTGATACAGCTTTTTCAGGAGAAAGATAGAATGAGGTCGTAACCACATAAACAATACTTAATACGCTATAGATTCCTTTCATTCAGATATTATGTTAAATACAATTGCGAGAGCAAATGTATAAAACATAACGGCCTAAACCTTATAATCTTATAAAGTTTAACGCTATTTAAGAAAATTTAACGCCTTGATTTATAGAATCAAACCTGCGTTTAATTTTTTGAGTCCGGAATAAATTCCAGGCTGACGGAATTCATGCAATACCTTAATCCGGTAGGTTTAGGCCCATCATCGAAGACATGACCTAAGTGGGAATCACACCGTTTACATAGCACTTCTACCCTTTCCATTCCAAAAGCAGTATCTCTCTTATAATAGACTCCTTCCTCATCTGCTTCAAAGAAGCTGGGCCAGCCGCAACTGCTTGAAAACTTGGCATCTGATCGGAACAAATGGTTACCGCATACAGCACAATAATACTCTCCTAATTTGTGGAATTCATTATATTTTCCTGTAAAAGGTCGTTCTGTGGCAGCCTCCCTAGAAATGGCATACAAATCAGGCGATAGTATCTTTCTCCATTCTTCGTTGGGAATATCCAGTTTTGCACGATCTGTCCTGGAGTAGTATGGATTGTTTTTTGCTTCGTGTTCCATGTAATCGTTTAATGCTTTTGTATCAGCTAAAATTGAACCATAATAGATAAAAGTTTTATTTTTTTTTAATTATTTTTAAACTGATTATGGTAATCGTGTTAAATGGAGCACAGAATTCTGAACCGTAAAATTGCAGAATGCGTAATGAGGATATAATGGGAAACTGCCTGATTATCTCATCAATAATAACCATATGCCACACCTTATGAATGATGAAGCAAAAAGAAAACAGCTAAAAAAATACAAGGCCTTTGCCACGGGGCTTTTCCTGCTGATGGCTGCCCTATTTATCATAACCACGATCCTGCAGAAAAACAATGCTTCCCATTGGATTGGTTATGTTAGGGCTTTTTCCGAAGCTGCTATGGTAGGTGCCCTTGCAGACTGGTTTGCCGTAACAGCACTTTTCCGGCATCCTCTGGGGCTGCCTATTCCCCATACCAACCTTATTGAAAACAGCAAACAGCAGCTGGGTGATAATCTGGGCGGTTTTGTGGTCAATAATTTTCTCTCTCCAGGAAATATACGCCCGTACATCCAGAAACTCAGGATATCCGGTTTTGTCGGGGAGTGGCTGGGAAAAGAAAAAAACCAGGCGGTTCTCATAAAAAATATATCCGATATTGTTCTTGACATCCTTAATAAACTGGAAGATGATACGGTAAGCCGATTTATCAGTAATAAAGTATCTGAAATGACGGATGACATCAAGCTTAACAAAATCGTTGGCAACGGGATAGGTTATATCATTGAAAAAAATGATCATCAGCGGCTCATTACCAATCTCTCTTCCCAGATTAAAAACTACATCCTGGAAAATGATGAAATGATCAAGGACCGTGTAAAAAAAGGCAGTTATACTTTTATCCCTGCTTTTGTAGACAATAAGATTGCAGATAAGATCACCAGCGGCCTGTCTGATTTTTTCGGGGAAATAGAGGAAGATCCGCAGCATGAAATCAGGAACCTGATCACCCGGAAGATCCAGGATTTTTCTGCAGACCTAAAAGAAGACCCGAAGTGGGATGAGGAATTCAAAAACATCAAGAAGGACCTGCTGAAACCTGAAAAATTAAATGAATATTCCCGGGATATCTGGGCCTCCATAAAAAAGACAGTAACAGAAGAACTGCAGCATGATGATTCTGCCCTTAAGAATTACATCTCCAAGAACCTGGATGAATTTGCCGTTAATTTAAAAACCAATACAGCACTTCAGGATAAAATTGATGACTGGGTTCGGGTCACAGCCTATAAATACATCCTGAAAAACACCCATCAGTTTGGTAACCTCATCAGTTCAACAGTAGGAAACTGGCAGGGAAAAGAACTGAGCGAAAAACTGGAACTGGAAGTCGGGAAGGATTTACAGTTTATCCGGGTGAATGGAACAATTGTCGGTGGATTGGTGGGCTTGATTATTTATACGATTGCGCATTTTTTCCTATAGTTATTTCCATTACATTTATCCCTTTAAATCTATTATCATAAGATGAAAATAAAATTTTCAGCATTTTGCTTGTTTACATACCTTACTTTTCTCATTAGTTGTGGCAGACATCATAGAGAGGATGTAGTAGAAGATTATTATAAATTTTTGTACGAAAACAAAATAGATACATCTACTTATAGAACTTTGGAAGAGTTAGATAAAGAAAATAAAATACAGAAAATAACTGTCGGGAAAATACATGATTCTTTTATTAATACAGAGGCAAAGACCGTAATTTTGAAATTAGATAGGCAAAATAAAGATCAGTTCTATCAAAAGTTAGACTACTATGGTAATATTTTAGATTCTATAGAAATTAAAAAAGACTATGAACTTTTACAACATTACATTATTGATCATGATTATTACATCACCTGGATCTATGACAGTGATAAATCGAAAAAGAAAGTCAGAGACCTCAATGTAAGTCCGGAAGATACCATAAGTCAAAAGAAAATTATTGCGAAAATTCTAAAATCACATTTGTCCTACACTATAAAATCAGACAATAATGATAATAATATTAATAAGCCGAAAGATAGTGCAGCAGTTATTTATAGCTATGTTTATTTTGTAGAAAATGGTAAGATTTTTAAAATGAACGTTGGACAGGAAGAAAACAATATTTATGGATTAGAATCTTATGGCTATGAAAATGAAATCAATGATATCTTTAAGAAATTAGAAAACATGGATAACATAAGTTATGTTAAGTTTGATAATTATTATGCAAAGAAACGTATATTTCATCCTGTTAACTGTGCTCTTTTTTCAGTAAACGGATGTGGTCCAGACATAACATATTACACAGGAACTGCGTTTTTATCTTCAGAAGATAATAGCGTAAGAATAAGATACCCAAAAAATCCAATTGAAGGCTTTTTTGATTCCCCGTATTACTACTTTGACACTTATTCGGATCCTCAACTTAGATTTTTTATAATTACAGAAAATGTATCTGACAGACCATATTATTTAGTGAAAAAATAAAAGCAGAATACTGGTATTCTGCTTCCTATATATAATCTTATTTATCTCGGTAGCCTGCCCGCTCTTTTCAGTACTTCGCGATTGATATCATTGATCAGCTCCGGGCCTTCATAGATAAATCCGGTATATAACTGAACCAGGCTTGCACCTGCATCCAGTTTTTCAATGGCATCTTTTGCTGAATGAATACCGCCAACACCGATGATTGGAAACGACCGGTTGCTTTTTTCAGAGAGATACCGGATCATTCGGGTACTGCGTTCCCGGATTGGTTTTCCGCTCAATCCGCCATTTCCGATCTGCGCAAGCACTTCCGGTGGTGTTTTTAGCCCTTCCCTGTTCACTGAAGTATTGGACACGATCACTCCGTCGATTTTTGTTTCTGCAATAAGCTCAATAATTTCATCGAGCTGGCGGTCATTTAAGTCCGGGGCAATTTTTAGAAGAACCGGCTTTTGAACGGTCTTGGACTGGTTGATTTTTTTAACTTCCGTAATCAGTTCCCGCAGGTATTCCACATCTTCCAGTTTCGCGTGGCTTCCTACATTCGGGCAGCTCACATTCAGGACAAAATAATCTACATAAGGATGAAGTCCGTCAAAGCACTCCAAATAATCACGGGTATAATGTTCAGGAGTTGTATCTGTATTTTTTCCGATGTTTCCGCCGATGATGATTTTGCCTTTATTGCCTTTCAGCTTTTCAATCGCAGCGTCCAGCCCGTCGTTGTTAAAACCCATCCGGTTAATGATCCCACCGTCTTCGATCAGCCTGAACAGTCTTTTCTTAGGATTTCCGGCCTGTGCCCTGGGTGTCACCGTACCGATTTCCACGAATCCGAAACCGAGATCAGCGAGTTCGTTGAAGAGGACTGCATTTTTATCAAATCCGGCTGCAAGCCCCACTGGATTTTTAAATTTCAATCCGAAAACTTCTCTTTCGAGCCGTTTGTCTGCGACAGGTTTCGGGAAGAATATCCGGGTAAGAAAACCAAAATTTTTAAGCATCGAAAAGGTAAAATGATGCACGGCTTCAGGATCAAACTTGAAAAGGATAGGACGGATCAGCGATTTGTACATGCCTTGTTTTTGGAATACAAAGATACTGATTTTTAGTTGAAGTTCAAGCTTTAGAGGAAAAGAGGAAACTGTATGAAATCAAGTGTTTCAATACAGTCTTTTTAATATAAAGTTTTTTCACAATTTGAAAATGCGGAAAATTCGTTGGTTTTGAATTTCTCAATCAATTTATCAGCCGATTGTCAGAGCCAATTTAATGATCCTGTACATATGCAGTCAGATCAAAACCGAGGATATCACCCACTTTTTTAAATTCTTCATCTATCGTAGCATATACATTTATTCTTTCATTGGTAATGGGATGAGTAAAAGCAAGCTGATAAGCATGAAGCGTCATTCTGGTCATATTAAAAGTCTGCAGCAATAATTTGTTCTGTTTGTTGCATCCGTGCTTACGGCACCCTAAGATCGGATGCAGAATATGTTTAAAATGTTTTCTCAACTGATGAAACCGTCCTGTTTCCGGAATAGCTTCCACCAGGGAATATCTGGAAGTCAGGTGTTTTAAAAAAGGTAAATCGATTTCCGAAGTCTGCAGACGGCGATAGTAAGTCATGGCATTCTGCTTCACTTCATTTTCGTTAGTCAAATCATAATCAATGGTTTCTTCTTCTTTCGTCCAGCCTCGAAGGATAGCAATGTATTTCTTTTCGACTTCCCGTGTGGCGAACTGATCACTCATTGTCCTGAGCGTTTCTTTATCTAAAGTAAACAGCAGAACGCCTGAAGTTTTCCGGTCTAAACGGTGTACCGGATATACTTTTTGCCCGATCTGTTTTTTCAGCTCCTGAATCGCATATGTATCCGCTTCTCCGGAGTAAAAAGATTTATGAACCAGCAGTCCGCTGGGTTTATTAATGGCAATGATATGTTCGTCGCGGTACAGGATTTCTAACATCCGGCAAAAATAGAGATTTCATTTTATACTGCTCATACGATAATGAGCCTGTTTAAGAAATGAGTTTCAGTCATATTATTGCTCAAACTTCAGATGGTCATTGAAAAAGGGCAGCATGCTGTTCTCAATCCTTCCGTTTTCTTTGCTTACTTCGCTTCCGTGGGTTCCGATGTACTCTTCAGCTTCATGTTTTATCTTCAGTATTTCGAGGGTTTGGCTGAAATTTCTGCAGGTGACCGGGATATGTTTGAATTCATCATTCCTCCCCCAGTCTAATTTAATCGCTGTTAACATCTTAAGATTTTCATAATGCGTGAAAAGCAGCTCTGAAGTGGAGTTCTTTCTTAGGTCCTCTACTGCCTCAGCATTTACTTTTAAGCGTTCTCCGTCAAAAGAAAAAGGCAGGTCTGCAAAAAAAGGAGGTTTAGAAGGGTTTCCGTTATATGCTCTTGCAATGGCAAAAATGATGTTCATTCTTGCATTTTGGGATTTTGAAAGATCTTTTATCTCTTTAATATCAGCTGCATTTTTATATGAATCCATTTCTGTGAGGGCAAAATACCTTGCATCTAAAACACCCGGAGAAAGAGCATATACGGATGAAAATACTTCCGGGTGAAGGATGGCATTTCTCAATGCTCCGTTTCCTCCCATTGAATGTCCCGAAATGCCGCGGCTTTCCTTATTCGGGATCGTTCTGTATTTTTTATCAATATCATTGACTAAATCTACTGAAGTAAAGTCTGACCAATTTCCCGATGATTTTGAGTTGGCATAAAAACTCCCTTTAAAAACCGTGCTTTCATCCGGCATCACAACAATAACCGGCCTGATCTTTTTCAAATGAATCGCACGGTCCAGAATATGGTTGATCTTGTCGCTGCTCACCAACAGACTGTCGCTCCAGAAGAACCCATGCAGAAAATAGATGACAGGATATCTTTTTTCCGACTGTTCGTAACCCGGCGGAAGATAAACCGAAACCCTCCGTTGCGGATTTTCCCCTGCCTTATTTTGCAGGCTTTTTGCCGTAATATAGGTTGTGACAACTTTCCCTACCGGAATGTTCTGAGCTGATAAAAACTGTATGGACAGGAGAAAAGTGATGATTAAAATACCCGCTTTTTTCATAGTATTATTTTGAATCCTGCAAATATCGTTAAATTATCTCAAAATGAGACAATAAGTATTACATGAGTCGGATTCCTGCTGGAAATCCTTCAATTCCTGATTGCCTTCTGGCCATAGCCCTGATTGCAGCGGAAATCCCGGAATGGTGCGGCGGAGCAAAGCGGAGCCGTGCCATGAGGAATTGCAGCGGAAAGCAGGTTCCCGGCTCCTGAAAATCATCTGAATTGAACAATACTGAGGCCCTATCTTTACAAAACTTCTTATCGCCTAGACGTTAATGGATACGGTGTGGGCTCAATCTGTAATTTCAAAAGGCCGGATTGCAACAGTTTTTAACTGCTTTTTTCGCAGGATTTCATGATATTGGAATCCAAATTCCTATTTTTGCAATTCAGATGTAAAATATATGGCAAAACAAGAAGATGTTTTCAGAAAAGTGATTTCTCATGCTAAGGAATATGGGTTTATTTTCCCTTCCAGTGAGATCTATGACGGTTTATCCGCTGTTTATGATTATGGACAGAACGGTGCCGAACTTAAAAACAATATCAAGCAGTACTGGTGGAAAGCCATGGTACAACTTAATGAAAATATTGTGGGGATTGATTCAGCAATCCTGATGCACCCTACAACATGGAAAGCATCGGGCCACGTAGATGCGTTCAACGATCCGTTAATTGACAATAAAGATTCTAAAAAACGTTTTCGTGCAGATGTACTGGTAGAGGATTACTGCGCCAAAATTGAAGATAAGGAAAACAAGGAAATTGAAAAAGCTGCCAAGAGATTTGGCGACGCTTTTGATAAAGACCAGTTTGTAGCTACGAATCCAAAAGTAATTGAATACAGGGCAAAAAGGGAAGCGATCCTTACAAGGCTGGCAAAATCCCTGGAAAATGAAGATCTTGCTGATGTAAAAGCACTGATTGAAGAGCTGGAAATCGCTGATCCGGATACCGGTTCTAAAAACTGGACGGAAGTGAGGCAGTTTAACCTGATGTTCGGAACCAAATTAGGGGCTTCCGCAGATTCTGCGATGGACCTGTATCTAAGGCCTGAGACCGCTCAGGGGATATTTGTTAATTTCCTGAATGTACAGAAGACTTCACGCCACAAACTTCCTTTCGGGATCGCACAGATTGGTAAAGCGTTCAGGAATGAGATCGTTGCAAGGCAGTTTATTTTCAGGATGCGTGAGTTTGAGCAGATGGAAATGCAGTTCTTCGTAGCTCCGGGCACTGAGCTTGAATTCTACGAGAAGTGGAAACAAACTCGTCTTAACTGGCACTTAGCTCTGGGCTTAGGAAATGAAAATTACCGTTTCCATGACCATGAAAAATTAGCGCATTACGCCAATGCAGCAGCTGATATTGAGTTTAACTTCCCGTTTGGCTTCAAAGAGCTGGAAGGGATCCACTCCAGAACAGATTTTGACCTGAAAGCACACGAGAAGTTCTCCGGAAGAAAGCTTCAGTTCTTTGATCCTGAAAGAAACGAAAACTATGTTCCTTATGTGGTGGAAACTTCCGTAGGCCTTGACAGGCTTTTCCTAGCTTTATTCTCTCACTGCCTGAAGGATGAAGTGCTTGAAGACGGATCGGAAAGAACCGTTCTTTCCCTGCCGCCGGCTTTAGCTCCTATAAAAGCAGCAATCCTTCCGTTGATGAAAAAAGATGGTCTGGCAGAATATGCTGAAAAAGTCTTTAATGATCTGAAGTACGATTTCAACCTCTTCTACGAGGAGAAAGATGCCATCGGCAAGCGTTACAGAAGGCAGGATGCCATTGGTACTCCTTACTGTATTACCATAGACCATGACTCATTAACAGACCATACAGTAACGATCAGGGACCGTGATACGATGGCCCAGGAAAGGGTTCCGGTCTCCGAATTGAGAAGGATCATTGATGAAAAAACCAGTTTCAGAAATTTACTATCAAAAATATAAATTCAGAGCCTTGAGAAATCAGGGCTTTTTTTGTAACGTTTTTTTGAATAGATTTGTTTAAATCCAAATCCCTAAATCTATGCTGTTATTTATACAGATCATGCTGATCGTTATTGCCGTGGCCGTAATCTTAGTTTATCTGACCGGTTATGGCTATATATTTAACGGGATTTCAAAAACCTATTTTAAAGGCAAACTGAGCGCCAATATTGACGACGGATCTTATTTCCCGTCCAACACAGTAGCAACCGCGACACCTAAGCCTTGGGAAAAAGCACCGGAATACAATACACGTCCACTGCCGGAAGATTTGATCCGTGACCTGGAAGCTTCCAGTACAGCTTCTTTTATTGTGGTAAAAAACGGAAGACTGGTTCACGAACAGTACTGGGATGCCTATCATGCCACATCTCCTACCAATTCTTTTTCCATGGCCAAGGCTGTAACCGTTATGCTACTGGGTAAAGCAATCGAGGAGCAGAAAATCCACAGTCTTGATGACAGGTTTTCAACTTTTTTCCCGGAGTTTGATCAGAAAGAGTATGGAAAGGAACTTACCCTAAAACAGCTCGCCATTATGGAATCAGGCCTGGACTGGGAGGAAAACTATAAAAACCCTTTTCTTCCCAATGCAAAAGCGTATTATGGTACAAGCCTCATCAGTGCAATATTTTCAAGGAAATTCAAAGAGCAACCCGGCAACAGGTTTGAATATCAAAGCGGTTCGACCCAGCTCCTGGGTTTTGCCGTACGAAAAGCAATTAACCAATCTTTGGCAAGCTATCTGTCTGAAAAGTTCTGGATTCCCCTGGGCATGGAACACAATGCTACTTGGAGCACAGACGAAAGCGGCATGGAAAAGACATACTGCTGCATCCATTCCAATGCACGGGATTTTGCAAAATTAGGGCAACTCTTTCTGGATAACGGAAAAGCAGGACAAAGGCAGATTTTAAATGAAGAATTTATTGAGCAGATGAGGACTCCTACCGAACATTCGGAAGGTATTTACGGTATGGGACTCTGGATCAATCATGACAACCCTGTAAAACACTATTATTTCCTGGGACTTCAGGGGCAGTATATCATTATGATTCCTGAATATAATATGGTTATCGTACGAACCGGCAGCTATCATAACCTCCCAAAAAATGACCGTGGAAGGCCCGACCAGGTAAAGTTTCTGGTCAATTCTGCTGTAGAATTATTTCAGTAATTGGATCCATAATATTTAAAAACAAATAACCTATCACAAATGTTAATTAAGAAAATTATTTTATTATTTTTTCTATCCGTTTTTTGGACTCATTCATTTTCGCAGCAGCCATTTGATTTTGAGGGACAGTATGTCCGTGCCCGGTATCTTACCAGTAAATTCCCTGACAGCTCGGATATAGTTCTGAACAATATTATTGAAGCTGCACAGAAAGACAATCAGCCGGAATACCTGGCGAAAGCTTATTACCTCAAATCCTTTAACAGCTATGTGAGATCTGATGCCGATAATGCGATCCGCTATGCCGGTATTGTACTCGAAATTTCTGAAAAGAATCATTATGCTGTAGGAAAAGCATTGTCTTATAGAATGTATGGAACACAATATGCAAAACTTGGCCTCCTGGAGCAGGCTGAAGAAAGTCTCTCTAAAGGCATTGCAGAAATCGAACACCTAAATACGGATGAAGGGCATGAATTAAGAGGCATGATTTATAATTCTTATCTGATCCTTTTGAATGAGAAAGAATATAAAAGAAAGCTTTACTATTCTGAAAAATCAATTAGTGAATACCTCCAGATCAGGAACCTGGCCAGAAGAAATGAGCTTCTGGTCTCCGCTTATAGCAATATGGGGTATAATCTTTCGGAAGTTAACAAATTCAAAGCCTCCATGCTATATCTAAAGAAAGCGCTTGGTTTAGTAGGCAGTGGTAATAATTATTTAAGATGCCATATCTTACATGATATAGGATTTGCATTTTCAAAAAACAAACAGCCTGACAGTGCCATTCACTATTATCGTAAAGCACTTGATCTGGCCAATACTTATGGTTTCAATGAAAAGAAAATAGAAATTACCGGAAATCTTGAAGAGGCCTATGCTGACAAGGCAGAGCCTGATAGCGCAAAAACCTATAAATTTCAGCATCTTAATCTTAAAGATGGGTTTTCATACAATAAAAGCATTGCCGTAGGAAAAGTTCTTGCCAGTGAGAAAAAGGAGTATTCCCAAAAACTTAATCAAAGCCGGTTGATTTCCAATTCCCTTATGGTGGCCTGTATCCTCCTGATTTGCCTGCTTGGAATTATAATTTACAGGATCCGAAAGCAGAAGAAAAAAAACATGCAGATTACGGCTGATGTTTATGAAAGAGGGATTATCCAGGTTCCTTATGAAAAGGATACTGATGAGATCGCAGAAACCAATGAGAGCACTGGGCCTCCGGAGATAAAAATGTCCCCTGAAGTCGAGGAAAATATTCTCAGAGGTTTACAGGCATTTGAAGAAAACCTGGAATTTAACAGTAGGAACGTTGCAAAATATTATCTGGCCAATAACCTGAATGTAAATAGCAAGTATCTCTCTGCAGTTATTAAAAAGCATAAAAAAGCTAACTTCAATCAATACATCAATAGCCTCAGGATCGGATATATTGTAGATCAACTTAAAAATGATCCCCAATACCGAAAATACAAAATCAACCACCTGGCCGAGATCTCAGGGTATTCATCACACAGTGCTTTTTCCCATGAGTTTAAAAAGATTGTGGGAATACATCCTTCTGCATTTATCAAGAACCTAACCCTCGTTTCCTGATTACTGCTCTGCAATAGTCAGGCTATTATAGCCATCTGCAGAGGTATTCAGTGAAAAATTGGCTGTATTGGAATTATTGAGGTTAAACCAGGTATATGGCATTAACCTTTGCCCTGCAGACATAAAGAAGGATGCTGTACAGTTGCTTCCGGCATCGAGGTTTCCGATGCTGTTTGAGGACATGGTATTGGCGCATTTGACCGTACTGATGATATTGGATGCGGCAAGACCTGTAGTATTGTCGTACAGCTGCCAGATGGCCTCTATTTGGATAGGACTTAAAGTATCTGTATTATAATTGATGGCAAGAGGTGCCATATCTGTATTGAATGATGCCACATAAACTCCGTCATGGGGTGCGGTAAAAACACCTGTTGAAGCATTAAAGGAATTGCCGGAATTATTTTCAAATGTTTTTGTCCAGCTTACCAGGTAATTACTCTGTCTGTTCTGTAAACCTGTAGTGGTATTCGCAGAAGGATTGACCAATTTAACATTATTGTTAGTTTTGGAAGCAATTACAATCACTTTATTGCTGCCTGACTGTGCGGTGAGCAATGGGATCCATTCGTTGCCATTGGAGTACTGCAAACCATTATTGTATTTTACAGCACCTTCATCTGCTGTTGCTGCTGATAATGATGTATTTCCAAAACCTACAGCTCCGTTTCCCTGATTGCGGGCGTCTACTTTTACCGCAGGAGATATGGTCCCTGCTCCCAGTCTCCCGGAGGCAGTAACGACCACATCATTCTCTTGCTGGCTGGCAGTGAAAGTATTTCCTGAAGCAGGATTGTCCTTCTGTCCATCCACATGTAAAACACCCTGCGGGTTCATTGTGTTGATTCCCATCTGTCCTGATACAGCATTACAGCCGGCAATCAGGACGATCCATAAAATATTCTTTCTCATCATTTATGTTTTTTATAATCCGAAAATGCTTAACGAGGTATTGGTTCCGTCAGCATCCAATGATTTTGTACTTCCCAGATTTTGGTTGACCGCTGTTTTAATCTGATCTCCCTGATTCAGGTTAAAAATCCCTGAACAGCCACCGGCCACTCTATTGGCAATAGTATTAGTCCCTGGATAACTTCCCACACACCTGAATATTTTGTTGGTTGCAGCGGTGGAGTTCGTCTCAATCGTGCTTTCATAGCGGGAATCATTTGAGATGCTCCCTGAGGCAAATGAGAAAGTAAATGAGACTACATAGATTCCTGATTTTGAAGCCGTAAACACACCTGTTGCCGGATTGAAGCTCCCGTTAACATCATTATTTTCAGTCCACGAAGTCATGTCTGTTTTTACTCCGTTACTGAAACTCTGCTGTGAGGAATTTTTAGCATCTACGAAATCATTGGTACTTTTATAAGCCAAAGGCACCCATGAATTGCCATCAGAATAGCTCAGATCTTTTGTTCCTGAGTTGTATCTCAATGCTCCGGCTTTGGCATCGGCAGCCGTCTGTGTGCTTGATCCGATACCTAAAGCATTTAAATTTTCACCTGATCTGAGATCAAGCCTTGTTTTAGGAGATTTCGTGCCTACTCCGAGATTTCCAGTCTGTGTAACCACTACATCATCATAATATCCCGAAGCTGTTCCTGAAGTATTTTTTTTACTGTCTACGTGCAGTACGCCCTCCGGAGAGGTATCATTAATTCCAACCTGTGCCTGTATATGGAGTGAAAAAAACAAGATTGATAACAAGGCGGTAAATTTGTGTCTCATATCATTTGTGTTTATTGTTCTATTATGGAAAGATTAATAAAACCGTAATCGGGGCTGGAAGTGGAATTATCAGTTCTTAAGCTCAGATCTCCGTTATATACAGACTGATAAATCTGTGGCTGGAAAACGTCTCCCTTATTAAGATAAACCCCTGCCACGCATGATCCTGCAATTTGAGCCTCTCTGGAAGTGTTTGAAAAAGATTTGATGCATTTTTTAACCGTGTTATTTCCGTTGACTACATACCTCGCCTCAGAAAAATATCCGGAGACAATAGGCACCCGTACAAAATCATAGGTAAATGACACCAGGTAAATACCGGTTCTCGGAGCGGTAAAAACACCTGTTGAAGGATTAAAATTATTCGCCGGATCTGAAATTTCATTCCATCCCTGGATCGCAGTAGCATTCTGATAAGGTATCCTTATGGTAAAATTAGCAGACATGATATTAGCAACCAATATAGACTTAGTAGGTGTCGAAACAAGTTCTTGCCAAACTGTTCCATCAGAATACTGCATTTTGCCTCCATTAAATGAGTTGTACCTTAATGCCCCGGCTCCTGCATCAGAGGCTGTCTGAGTGGTTTTTCCGATTCCTATAGCATTATCCGTATTGTCTGAAGAGCGTGCATCAATCTTGACTGCCGGATTTAATGTTCCTATGCCGATCTGACCGGAAGAGGTAAATACAACATCATTCGCTGCCTGTGCTGAAGTAGGTGTTCCCGAGCTCGGGTTATCTTTTGACCCGTCAATATGAAGGGAAGCCTGTGGATTTGTTGTATTAACCCCGACATTCTGAGCCCTGACATGAGTGAAAATAAGAAATCCCGAAACTACGGACACCCTGATTAAATAAATAAAAATTTTCATATCATTTGATGTTTTTAGAATACAAATGTGTTTTTATTTGTTTTGCAAAGATAGAATCAAAAATATTTCTTTCACAACACCCAGTATGACCATAAAAAACATAACCAACTGAAAACATGAATGTTAATCCACTTAATTTAACTATTCCTCACTAGCAAAATTCGGAATTTTAATAATTTAAACGAGAAATAAAGCCTAATAAGGACTCAAATCTGTCTCCTATAAAGGTGTTATTTTTAAAAAATATTTTACATTCCGGAGAAATTTTTACAATCAAAAAAAAATTTACCTGTCTATCTTTCTGTGTAAGTTTTATATTTCAGGGATTATTATTTGATCTTTTTTTAATTTTATAAAGAATTAGGGTCTTCTGAATTATTATTATTCTCATCAGGTATTTATAAATTACCGATGGCTTTTTATGCAAAAACTCATTTTAATGATAATGAATTACATAAATTGAACATTATATTAGTCAACAGATTACCAATATAATATTTTATTAAATACGTCAAGTTTTGTCGTTCCGGTCATTTATTTTTGTTATCAAACAATGTATATCATTATGGACAAAATAACTTTACAGCGAATAGATCAGCTGCACCCTGTAGTAAGGGAAGAAGTAAAACAGATCATCAAAGAATGCGACGAAGCTCTTACTGGAAGAGCTAAAATAAGAATTACCCAGGGACTCAGGTCATTTGAGGAACAGGAAAAGCTGTATGCTATCGGAAGAATTACGAAAGGCAAAAAAGTGACCAATGCCAAAGCAGGGCAAAGCATCCATAATTATGGGCTCGCAGTTGATATCTGCCTGATGATTGATGGCAAAACAGCAAGCTGGGATACTGCCAGAGATTGGGATAATGATCAGGTAGCCGATTGGTATGAGTGTGTGAAAATTTTTGCAAAACACGGCTGGGATTGGGGCGGAAACTGGAAAACCTTTAAAGATCTTCCCCATTTTGAAAAGAAAGAACTCTTAACCACAAAAGGAGTTATAAAGACGAACTGGAGAACACTGGCTAAAATGCCCAGAGATAAAAAGGGTTATGTGATACTGAGCTGATGTTGGCTATCGCATGTGATTAATTTACATCAGTTTTTTCTTTACTGGAATTGATATAAATATAAAAAATCATCATTACAATCCCCTATCGCCCAAACTATTAAAAAATGATTTTCTAATTTTTTGATCAGATTATATAATTTATTATCGCCTGATAATTTTTATAAGAAAGCATTTAAAATAAAATCTCGTTACAGAGAATTTATTTTAAACACGTCAACTTCTGTCGCTTCCCCTTCATATTTTTGTTTTACGAGAAACATACAAAGCAATACTCCCGACCAATAGATAGCCGATATCTGTTGGTTGGGTTGTCTAAAGCCATGCTATGTTTCTTCTAAAAAGTATTACAATCACATGAAAAAGACAACCATTCTTTCTTTGGACGGAGGCGGGATAAGAGGCATTATCACCTGTATTATTCTGCGTTACATAGAAGAACAGCTCCAGTATTACGATAACCCGGGTGCAAAGCTCGGAGATTATTTTGATATGGTTGCGGGAAGCAGCACGGGGGGACTGATTGCTTCTATTATTCTATGCCCTGATGAACACCGTAAAGCTAAATATTCCATCCGAAAAGGGCTGGAACTGTATGCTGAAAAAGGTGGCGACATATTTCAGGTTTCTTTTTGGGAAAGGCTGCTCAATCCATTCGGGCTCCTCAATGAAAAAATATCCCAGGAAGCACTTGAAAAAAACCTGAATGATTTTTTCGGGAATCTGGAACTTAAGGAGCTGATCAAACCCTGCCTGATTACAAGCTATGATATAGAAAACAGGAGGGCAAAACTTTTCAACTCATTCAAGGCGAATCTGAGTACAGATAATTTTTATGTTAAAGATGTATGCCGGGCGACTTCGGCGGCTCCTACATATTTTAGCCCGGTTCAGATCAAATCTATGTACGGACAGATTTTCAGTCTGATTGACGGAGGCATGTTTGCCAATAATCCTGCGCTGTGTGCCTATGCGGAAGCCAGAAAGACACCTTTTGCAGAAGTTCTTAAAAATCATCAGAAGGCTAATAATCCAAGTGTGAATGATATGCTTATCATTTCTATCGGGACAGGGATTGAGGCACGGCCTTATTCTTTCAGGAAACTGGAAAAAGCAGGTAAGATCAGCTGGGTTAATCCCATTATTGATATTTTAATGTCTGCCAATGCTGAAACGGTAGATTATCAACTGTGCCAAATGTTTCAGACACTGGGACAAAGAAACCAGAAGAACTATTACCGCCTGAACCCATCACTGAAAAATGCTTCACCTGCTATGGATGATGTGAGGAGAAGCAATATTGAAAACCTCATTCAGGCAGGATTAGCATATATTGATGATCACCGGGAAACGCTTAATCAGATCGTACAAAAATTAATTCGCAACAAAATATAATCTTTTTTGCTTATAAATAGACATAATAAGCTAATTCAATTATAATTGTTATCATACTATGAATAAAGAGGCGACACATTATATAAGCCAATATGCTTATACCTGTTTAAAATAACTTAATTCACTTATATTCCATCATAAATTATGTTACGACAGGTTTTGTCGCTTTCACAGAATATATTTGAACTGTTCAAACAATATTCATAGAATATGCAATTATTCAGGCGCTTGACAAGAATGACGATAAGAGCATCATTGCCTTCAAATAATAAACTGACTATTACATTAAAATTTTTTATAACACGTCAAGTTTTGTCGCTGCGCCTGAATATATTTGAATCAGATAAAAACAATATCCTTAAAAACTAATCATCATGAAAATATTCTATCCCGACACCCCGTCGTTCTGAAACCCAATAACCGGAATTCCGGTTCATCAGATCCTTATTATTTCAACAAACTTCAGTCAGCAAACAGACTGGACATGTACTCTCTATCCCTAATAGTAGCTAGCACAACTATATTTAACCACAATTATTAACCTTAAAAACCATTATCATGGCAAATTTAGTACAAGAATTAAACAGTTTAGATTTCAGTGTTTATATTGGCGGGCCTCTACAGGCTGCAGTAAAAGCACAGCACGATGCCTCTATTTCACAGGTCAACTTCATCAAGGAAGTGGGCTTCACACCAGCAGTACCGGCATCAGGATCAGGCTCTACAGCAGTCCCTGCTACGCCGGCTCAACTGAGGTACGTAGATTTTAATTATCAGAAATCTGTTCCCAACCCTTCCTATGATCCAACAGTATCAGGCTCAAAACCTTTCAATGAATCAAGTGTAAACCTGAAAGTTCCTTTCCTGACAATGCTGACTATTCCGGCCTTGAGAATTGATGAGATGACCATCGATTTCAACGCCAAATTAAATTCGGTGGAGACCCAGAATGTTTCCAGTGAGTTCAGTGGCAACGCCAGTTTAAGCGCAAAATTCTGGAAAGTAAAATTCAATGCTTCCGCATCGTATAAAAAGACTTCGTCCAGTACTTCAACTACCGAAAGAACGTATACTCTGGGAGTACACGTAAAAGCGGTAAATGATGAACTACCAGCCGGGCTTTCCAGGATTCTGGACATGCTGGAAGACAGCATCGCTGCCGTTTAATTTTTTTGGATGGCTGTTACGACAGCCATCCTTTTATACCATTCATATTTAATCTTAAAAACTTTATCATGCCGACATTAAACGAATACCTGGGCGGAATTGTTTCCGAAATTGCTTCTGCCCGCAAAATGGCCGATCTGCAGACGATCCAGATAGCCAGAGAATACGCAAAGGATGAGCTGCTTAAAAATTTTTCTGTTCCAAGAATGAAAATAGGAACCGTAGACCTCACCATTCCTTTTGCCCGGGCAGGAAGCCTGCCTATTCTCCAATTAAGGGATTTTGCCTATGATGAGATCACCAAAGTATTTAAAACAAATTATGATCCGAGCGACAGAGAAGCAGATCTCCAGCTGAAAAAATCGCTGATTGACCTGGAATCTGAATATGATGAAATAATTGATACATTATCACAGGAAATAAAAACTGTAAATCCCAGATACGCAAAATATTTTGGAAATATTGCCAACCGTATTGTTGAAATATGTGAATCTCTTCCCAACATTTATTGGAAGGAAACGAATATTGAAACTTTACGTGAGAGCATGCTCAATCGCACAATCTACGAAGCTAAAAAAATCATTGAAAAAACACCCGACAATGATGTTATCGTAGAAGCCTCCAAGCTGATGGAACTTGATGCGAAATGTTTGATTTACGCAAAAATGAGCATCAGTGAATCGGGAATGGAATGGTCGCGTTATGAAGACATTGACGGAAATATTGTTGAAACCTTAATCCCCGAATAATGAAAAGATCACAATTTATCTTAATGACACAGCTGAAAGAAAAGCTTCAGGAATTTCCGCATATCGTAACTTCCCTTGATAAAAAAGATCCTTATTTCATTGATAAGATCATGAATTGGCTGAAGTCCTCTGAAAACATTCTTTCTACCTACAATATTAGCGAAGTATCGGAAATTGCAGGTTTCCGGAGCAGGATTATTTCAGCCAGGCTTACCGATGGCAGAGGGATCAACATCAGGAAAAACCAGACCAAAGCAGCTGCGGGAATCCTATATGATATCCAGGATACAGTATTAAACGTTCTGCTGCCTTATGAAAGAAAGATGAACGACTGCCGGGAAATTGTCAAACAGCTTTTAGCACTGGCGGCACCAACATTTACTCCAAAATACAGTACTGACATGAACTTTGATGATTTTATACGGAATATCTGGCTGTACCTTCTGTCACATAATGAACTAAAAGTAGGAGCCATACGGCTGAAATCCATGCTCTCCGAAATAGATATTCTCATGCTTATGGGAGACGAAATAGAACTCAGTGACTTCGCTTAAAAAAATAACTCATCATTGAGTTATTTTTTTTATTGCGTCAAGTTTTGTCGCACCACGCCTATACCTTTGAATCAGAACAAAGACAAGAAAACCCTTTTGATCTGCCCATATCCATACCAACGCTTTTAAACTCAAGAACATATTGACGAACCTTAATAATTTATACCCAATCTAACAATATTATCATATGGAAACACAATACAAACATTCAGATCCTGCTTTTGATGAAGATCTCTACACCATAGACTGGAGCGATATCGAAAACACGGAAATAGATTATGAGAACTATCTCAACGACATTGAAAATTTTTTCCGGGAAGACTCTGAAACCGATATTCCTGAAGAAGAATTCTAATATTTACTACAGACCGATCTGATTCTGTTGCTCTTCTAATTTGCTTTGATTTTACCTGACTCCTGATCATCAAACAACCTTTTCAGCTTCTTTGAATTCACATTTATGAAATGATGGACAGCCACAACTATGGCTATGATCAATCTCAAACAGCTTAAAAAAAAATATCCTAAAATGAAATGTATCAGGTTCATTCAACTCTAGAAACCATGAACAGAAAGCAAACAGTGGATCGGTTCAACATCCCATACATTAATTAAAAAAAAGAAAAATGTTAAACAAAGAAGAACTAAAAAAATTATTTGAGAACGGAGACATTCCAAGACAAGAAGACTTCTGGCAGTGGCAGGAATCATACTTCCATAAGGATGACAGTATTCCTATTGAGCACATTGCCTACGATTTTACCAAAAAGGCAGATCTTGTGGATGGTAAAGTCCCGGCATCACAACTCCCGAGCTATGTGGATGATGTACTGGAGTTTGGCTCTTATGCAGAACTGCCGCAGACGGGTGAGAAAGGGAAAATTTATATCACCACGGGAGACAACAAACAGTACAGATGGAGCGGAAGTACCTATGTAGAGATTGATAATACCCAGCTAGGCGATTACATTCCTTATGAAGGTGCTGACCGTACCGTAAACCTCAACAGCCAAAACCTGCAAAATGTTAAACACTTTTATTCTCATTCCGGAATTCAGGATGGCACAATGGGACTTTCTGTTATTAATGATGCTGCCGGAGGATTCAAAAGCAATTTACTGATCAAAGTTTCCGCTTTAGCAGGCAATATGCTGACCTTTACTGTTAAGCTATACAGCTATCCTTATGAATTTTATGAATTCCAGATCAATCTGTACAGGTATCAGGAAAATCATCATGAACCTACTGTAAACTGGAAATCCGGAGAATCCACCCATATCGGGAAAATTGAATTTTATAAAGATCCTGCTTCCGGAGACTTTTACGTACTGATCTTAGGCTCCCAGCTGGGTATATTTGCTTATCCGAGGGTTGCCATTACAGATCTTCAGGCTTATTTAGGAGACCAGACTTTCAATAAGGATCATTGGAAATTGGAATGGGATGCGGACGCTTCAAGCCTCATATTACATTCAGCAACTCTTAGTGAACATTTCAAAAAAGATTCAAGGGCTGTAAGCACCCACACTGATCAGACCATTTCAGGAAGCAAAACATTCAAGAGAGACCTGAACATTACAGATGATGGTTTGGGGATCAATTTCGAAGCAGGAAACAAGATTTATAAGAAAGCCGGTTCAGGACTAACCTTTAAAAAAGGAAGCAGCGATCAGAATCCAAGAGTGGAAAATAATGATGGAACAAAGAGTTGGGAGATCATCCATGAAGGCAACCTGCAGAATATTGTTTCCGGTAATAATGGCTGGGGCGGTAATTTCAATACTATTACAGATCCTAATGTTACCCATAAATCAGGCTTTTTTGGAGCAGATCCTAATGGCAATTTACCAGAAAACTATTATACGGCATGGATTAACGTCAACTCATGGGCTGAGCATGATAATTATGGTTTTCAACTGGCCTCTCCGCTATTTGGAGAGAATATGTATTTCCGAAAATACAGGAGTACCGGATATGGCCAAAAGACCCATACGGAATGGTATAAGCTGTGGACAAGTAACAATTTTAATCCGGATGATTACTGGGTAAAAAAAGATATGGGCCTTTACAGAGCAGTAACGACCAATAAACCTTTTGGTGTCTTGGATGATAACAGTCAGACTCAAAAATTACTTGCAGGAGGACTATTGCTTTCTGATGCATATGTTGACGAATCCTTAATTCCCCATCTTGGAATATACTCAAAAGGGGATATTTACACGCCCGGACAAGTAATCAGTGATAAGTTTTCTTCTTCAAAACTAAATGGCAGCCAAATTATTAATGCAGGCAGTGCGGATCAGCTTTATATTGGAAATCCTGTAGTCGATACAGTCTATCATGAATCGGGAAACAATCATATTTTTACCAGCAAGGGGATTGTAGGCTTTACGATAGATTCCAATGGAAATATAAAGGCAAAAAATGCAGTCAATGCAGGCAATGATTCTGAGATCGGAGGAAGAATATTTGGCAAAAGGACTGTAATTGACACCTTAGGTTTGGATGAATCCAAATATTATCCGGTTACGATACAATGTAACAGCAGTTATCCTTCTACCATCAAAGTGTACAGAACTTTGGACAATTCAATGGGAGTCCCGTCTTATTCAAATCACGGTGGCGGATTCTGGTGTTATTACGAATTCGAAGTCTATGGTAATGGCTGGGGCACTACAAGTTTCAAAGCAATTTGCAATTACCAGGATGAATCATGGGTGAAAAACGATACTAAAGTAATCGGGTATGATCAAATGATATATTCTTCAAATGTGGTAATTTATGTTAAAGGAGGCTCTAAATATTGGTTTGATGTTAACAGTACATCGGTTCCAACTCTTCATACCTCATTATATACTGTGTATGGTCAGACTGTGGAACCTACAGAAACCAGAATCTGGAGCGGTGGAATCCTAATGAATGCCAACACCAATGATATTCGCAATGCCGTAAATGATCTGGGAAGCACTTTAAAGGATTATGTGACACTGGATACTCCACAGACAATAACATCGCCTAAAATTTATGCTCAGACAGCTCCAGTTACCATGCTTGGAGCAGAACAGAATCATACCAGAACCTATAATACAAGTGGATCACCCGGTGTCATTGTATCAGGATTTGAGCATACATTTTATAATAATATCTGGAGAACTGGCTTAAAAAGAGGGGGTTCAGCAGATGATGAAGGTGTTAAATATGCCTTTAATTTTTCAAAGGATAACGGTACAAATTATAATACACTGGTTCAAATTGATGCTAAATCGGGTAGTATAGAAATGGCTAATGGTGGTGCTGTGGACACTTATGGTAATCTATTTCCAAGGCCTGTGCAAAATGGAGGGTCAGACACGGGTATTTTCTGGAAGAACCCCTCTGATAGTTCACAGAAGATGGCTTCTATAGGAGCATTGACTAATGATGGAAATTTAACCCGTCTATATATGGGCTGGGGAAATGATCCCTGGACAGTTTCTACAAGTCTAGCCGTTGGCCCTGATATATTTCAGTATAAAGGAAATAATGTATGGCATGCAGCTAACCTACCTGATTACAAAAATTATGGTCTAGGTACATTAACAACACCTGAATTAAGCAATGCCAACGATAATTTACCTGCAGGGATATACAGGGTTAATAATGCTCCCAATGCTCCTTTTGCCTATGGTACTATTCTTAAAATGCCCAGGAGTGCAGATGAGTCTACAGAAATTGCAACAGAAGTTTGGGGCGCTAAGATGTGGTTCCGCGGAAAAGTAGGTGGTAATTATACTCCATGGGTGCAGGTATGGAATTCGGCTAATTTTAATCCAAATGATTATATTCTTACCTCTCACCCTATCTATGATATTACTTCAACAATGATAAGAGATTTGTCTAGTTATAAAGGATATTCGGATAACAGGATTATCTCTCCTAATGAACTATCTCCAGAAAAATTAGAATTTGGATTTGCATCATGGGGCAACGATAACAATTATCCCTGGGCTGATTATCTACATTTTGGAGGATATGGTGATGCATCAGGCGGGAATCAAAATCTACTTATGTTCAAGAAAAACGGATTTGGATTAAGGCAATACCAAGGGGGTTTCCAAAGTTCAGATGCTTATAAATCCTATGTTGATTATTGGAACACAGAAAATTTAAGTCCTGTTACATTAAACACTGATCAGACTCTTACAGCACCTAAAACATTCAAAGCGGGAGTTAATAGTACCCGATATGAATGGTTTGGATCAACAGGGACTCCTGCAGGAAAAGTGACCAAAGAATCTGCTTTTTTTAACTTAGGTGCAGATTACGGATATGGTATTTCAACAAATCAGGTAGGAGGTCTTGATATAATGGCTAACCAAGCCGGTACAGCAATAAGATTATGGGCAGGAAATGATAATGATAACCCTTTCAATGTTGTTAATTTCCATAAGGAAATTGCAAAATACTCAACAAACATATCTATTGATGAGAATAAAGAAATCAGATTAAAAGGGCCGGATGATATCGCACACTCCGTAAAACATTTTTCGGATGACACAGATGGTTTTGCTGTCTCAACAGGTTTTGCCGTTAAGCCATATAATGATTCTTCAAAAAACTTATTGCTAGTTAATAATTCCGGGACTTATGTGAATGGAAACCGCGTATGGGACAAAGGTAACTTGACACCATTTAAAACATTACAGAGAGTATCAGATTTAAACCTACTATCAGAGTCTGGTATTTACCGAGAAGAAGGACCTTCTTCTGGGTTTGACTATACGACTACACTAAATTTAAACTCTGCTGATGGCAGACAGCAATTGACGATAGCCAGAAATGGCGATGGAATGAAATTCAGAGGGTCAAATTATGGTGACGGTAATCAGGGATGGTCAGATTGGAGAACGGTTTGGACAGATCATAACTTCAACCCGGAAACCAAAGCTAACGCTGAAAATAATGCTGTAGCTATAGGATTTGATAATGGAAAAATTGAAATGCCATATATTAAGCATAATTCAGGCACTTCATATCTTTTCAGCACTCAACCTGTTACTTATCACGGGTCATCTTATAATGCCAATGATATCCACCGCTCCGGGTTCTATTCTATTGGTCATGGAATGAAGGAGACCGGAAATTATTCAGGGTCACAAGATGGAGCAAGAGCATTGATTCATTTTGAAACTGAGGATGTATATTCCGCTTCACAGATCCAAACCGAACGATACACGGGGAATATGGTCAGCAGGACTAAAACTGACGGAGGATGGAGCAATTGGGTAAGACACTGGGGTTCCAATGACTTCACTGCTGGTGATATCGCAAACTGGAACAACGCTATCAGTCAATCATCCACATCGGAAGAAATCATCCTTGAAGATGGTCAGCTCACCGTTCAGCCCGATGAATTTTCACTGAAAGGCAGCAGCTCCTACGATATTGCCAGCAGAAGAAAACTGGTCCATGTTTTATTCAGGGAAGGAACCGATCTCAACATCGGAAAAATAATGAGAAGACAGACTTTTGTCATTTTTAATTTCGAAAAATCTTCCATCAATATCAATATCGAAGGATTGAAACCTTATCAATTGGCTCCGGCAACCCAAGTTACCTTATACATCGATGATGAAGGCGAAGTTCTGATGTATAATGAGAGTAACTTTAAAAAACTGGGCTAATGCTTAAATAATTTTTATTGCGTCAAGTTCTGTCGCTGTCCGACATTACTTTTGGAAAACAAGAAAACATAATCCAACATACATTCTAAATCAATTGAATTCAACATTCAAAAAATGCTGGACAGCCAGAACTATGACCGATAATGAAATAAAAAACTTAAAAACAATAAAAAGAAATGGCAACAGATAACAACAAAAACAACATTTCACAAACACTTTTCAGATTTGTGAGCTTAAGAAATCCGCAGCTGACAGAAACTAAAAAGCAGAATTTAGGGTTCATTCTCAGACCATCTACTCTATCAAGTGCTTTTGAAAGCGCAGTAAATCCGGGAGATTCTGCCCTGGCAAAATTCCAGGCATTGGAGAGGGCTGCAAAAACCTTTTCTCCTACAGGCTATGAATCTGAACTGATCATCGAGCAAAGCATATTCGCTGAAGCGCTAAAGATCGGCCGGAAAATTTCAAAAAGAGAAACACTTTCTGCGGCTGATGAATCTACAGCAAAAAACCTTTACAGCGACAGCAGTATTCAGGATAAAATGTCGCAATTATGGGATAACCTGATCTATCAGACGGTTACAGAAAAAAACTTTTACGTAAAAGAAGCATTGGTTCAAATTTTAAAGGCGTTGCATTTCGGATATGTTTGTACATTATCCGTAACGCCGGAACTAACCAAAATAAATGGTGAAGATCTGAAAGCGAAAGCGTTGGATGCGCGTGTCGTACTGCCGATGAAATTTTTCGGGGACGGATATGAGGGGGAGAACTCTTCCGGCTCGGGATCGGCCAGCCGTAACAATGCTTTTAAGGTAGATTCCTCTGCAATTGGAGAAGCAGCGATCAACGGCACTGAACTTCCGTTATCTATCCACAACCAGCTGGCAGCAGAGGGAGATAAAATCTCAGACCTGTCTAAACTAAATTTTGAGAAACAAAGTCTTGAAAAGCTAAAAGCGGAATTGCAAGACACCCAGCAAGTTTACGTAAAACTCAGGAATAAGGCGTATGATGATGCCAATGCTAAATATAAGGAACAATATAGAAAAGAGATTGATGCCTACAATGAACAGCTTGAAAGAATAAAATCCCAGATTACGGAAGGGATGACCCAGGCAGAAATCGATAAGCTTTATGAAGGCCTTGAACCCCTGAATATTCCTTTATTCCAATTTACGTACAAAAATGAACTCAATTTTGAGGACTTTAAAAACGGGCTTTCTTTAGATTCCCTGAAGTTATTCGTTAATCTTTTTACAAAAAGAGCAGGAAACGCCTCTGCCGGCAGTTATGATGATAATTATACCGCTGTAATCTCCGAACGACAGTTACAGATTGGAAATTTCATTGTTGAAATCACTGATTTTTATGATACCTATGCAGAGGTTTTTGAAAAGCTTGATGAGCAATTATCGACGGTTGTACAATCATTACTTCAGAAGTCACCCCTCCAGGAACAGAAATACCTTAATCTTGGAAATATCTTAGTTCCTGTAAGCAATTCCCAAAGCAATCTTTCGCAGGCCGTATCAAGGACTTATTACTTAAAGGCAAGCTATAATTCAGGAATTGCGCAGACCTCCGCCTCCCTTACATTCTATTATCAGGCGGAAAGCAATTCTTACGGACTGGGTTCGGCGAAAATTTCAGCCAGCACAGATATGGGGCTTTTTGAAGAAACCTATTCCAACATCAGTATTGTTGATAATAAGGTAACCTTCCCTCCTATCCTGGTGAACCGGTTTGGAAAAGCAATCAGATCACTTAAGATCCAGATATTCTTTAATAACGGGAAACAGGCTACACTGGACTATTCCGGGGTAGTGATTGATCAGCCTTACACCGGCATCTTATATACAGAGGAAATCAAGACAGACGATTCTGAAGGTAGTGATACTCCCCAGCCGGGCGTTTTCTTTCCTAAACATTTCGGTGTAAAAAGACTGGGTATTGCCGATTATCTTAAAGTAGTACAAACCATGCACGCCTATGTTCCAGGAGAAGTTACCCATATCGAAAATATAATGGCTAAGGAATTCAAGCAGAAATCCACCCGCAAACTGAGAAGAAGTGAGATCCAGACGACCACATCCAAATCTACCGAAAGGGAAAATCTGAATGACACAACTTCAACTACCCGAAATGACATGCAGTCTGAAGTGGCCAATATCATCCAACAGGATATCAATGCGGAGGCACACTTTCAGTATGGAGCCGGTAAATCATATCAGGTCGGCGGCAGCTTTGCCTCTCACAATGCCAAAGAAAACAGCACAAGGCAGGCCGTTGCCAAATCCCAGGAAATCACGGAGAAAGCAACTGAAAGGCTCCTGACCAAAGTAGCTGAAGAAAGGATCGAGAAGATTATCGAAGAGTTTGAGGAAAACAATGCCCATGGTTTTGACAACAGGAATGGAGACAAACATGTTATCGGTGTCTACAGATGGGTCGATAAAAAAATGAAGAACCAGATCTACAACTATGGTAAACGCACCATGTTTGAGTTTATGATTCCTGAACCGGCAAAACTGCACCGTTTGGCCACCGCAGCATCGGCTACAGAAACCCTGACCGCTCCTGTTGACCCCCGGACAGCACCTGAGCCATGGACCATGGCAGATCCAAAATCAGCTTCATTAGATCAGATACAGCATTGGGCAAGTATTTATGGCGTTAAGCTTACTGAACTTATAGAAGCTACCAAAAAGTTTACAACAGGATTACAGTGGATCAAGCTCAATGGAGATACCGGATACAAGCATCTGAACATTGATATCCCTGCCAATTACCAGGCAAGTCATGTAAAAATGTGGTACGGATTCGAAAGAAACAGGAGAGGCGGAAGCACATTGAATACCAGCAATTTTGCCGGAGGAACTTCATCTTTTAACAATGGCGGGACTTCAATTGACAGCATTGCTTATTTTTCTCCTCAGAATGTTACCGGAACCTACAATTTTGTATATCAGGGAATTAATATTGATTCTGTCAACTTCAATTTTGAAGTTACCTGCAAGCTTTCAGATGCTTACATGAATGCCTGGAAGCAGGAAAACTTTGACGCAATCATTAAAGCGTACCAGGAAGCTGATGCCGCATTCCAGGAGAAGAAGAAGGAACTTGAAGCGGCTGCCAAGGAACAGGAAAAAGAAAACCAGGAGAAAATGTCCACCTTCTACCGTGATATGGAAAGGGTGATCCTTAAGCACAATTGTATCGCATTTTTACTTCAGGACTACTCTGCTCTGGGGAAAAACCTAACCAATAACGCAAAAGCTATGCAGGATTTCAGTATCATCCTGGATGAGAACCTGGATCAGTATACTGCTTTAGCCAAATTTATGGAGCAGGCCTTTGAGTGGACCATCATGCAGTACACCTTCTATCCATATTACTGGGCCAACAGAAATGAATGGCAGAATATGTATCTGTCCAACAGTGCAGACCCGCTATTCAGGAGCTTCCTTCAGGCCGGCATGGCAAGGGTTATTGTAACAGTCAACCCTGGATTTGAAGATGCGGTACAGTTCTTCCTGACCACCGGTAGAATCTGGAACGGTGGCGAAGTGCCGGTTGTCGGGGATCCGATGTATATGAGTATTGTTGATGAAATGCGTGAGCCTCTAGGACTGAAACAGGGCAAGGCTTGGATCACCACCTTACCTACCGCTCTTAACATCTTACAGAAGGATTCTGCAGGACTGGTCACAGAATCAGCATTACCATTTACAAAGGAGAACCCTGAAGAATTTGAGGTACCTGAAGATGTAGTCACCGAAACTGAATTTACAATTGTGCAGTCCCAGCTGAATTCAGGAACTGACCGTTTTGTCGATAACATCGAGCTGAACGAAGGCTTCCTTCAGCTGACTACTGACGACAGCCCTAAGGAAGTGGTAGCTCAGCTCCCTCTTGCTGAACTGAAAAAAGCGCTTCAGTAATTCTGTTTAATCATACTTAATGAGGCAGGGTGAATCACTCTGCCTTTTTTATTAATCTTTAAATTATAACAATGAAAGACAGAGAATACAAAGACGTTTTTGATTTTGGAGCAGAAGCTTTGTCGATGGACAATACATTTTCTACAACACAGTTTCCTTCATTTAAAGATGCATTTACCATTGGAGAGCATATCAGAGGTATGAGCCATGTAAGCCCGCTTGCAACGGTGAAGTTTTTCAATCAGTCTTCCGATGATCTGCTTACCAAATATTATCCGGATGCAGGTTCACCTGTTGAAGGTACCTTCACTTATGTATCTGATGTCGGAAGTAACCTTGAATCTGTTATTAAGACTACGGTAAAAGATTTTTACTACTATGGCGTACAAGACGTTAATAACTTTGCATTTAGGGTGATTATATTTTCGTCGACGGATGCTACAAAGCTCAAAGAATCCTTTGAAGTTTCCCTGCCGAAGGGAAGGGAAATACTAATGTTTGTAGAAGATAATAGTACAGATAAAATTAGCGGAATCTATGGTGCCATAAAGATTTCAAATGATGTTTTATCCTTTCTGAATAAAAGCGGAAGACTTGAATATGACCTGTACAATAATGATGAAATTTACAAAGAGATCAAAAAAGTCATCCCTGAATTAAAAGATAATCAAATAAAATCACTTTTACAGCAAGGTTATATTGAAGACATCCGTATAGATATCGCCAAAACGTATTTTAAGCTTGCTTCATTTTTTTCCAGTGGAGTTTCCTTTATTAGTCCAGGATTAGGTATTCTCACAAATGATGCTCTCAGGTTAGCAACCAGCATTCTCTTGGAGAAACTAATTCTGCAAATTGAAAAAACAAAGTTTGATGAAAACAGATGGCAGCCTAAACCTCCAAAACTTGAGAATGGTGAAACTGACCAGAACTATACCTATGATCCTTTGATATCTTCCGGAAAAGATAGTAATGGCACTGTAAATTTTACAGAAATTATAGGGCTTTTAAAAACAATACTTACAGAGCAGAATAATCTGGTAAGGTCGATTTTAAACATCAAGAAAGATTTCAGAAAAAGTACTCAACCGAAAGGTTTTCCAGAGATTTTATATAATCTGTATTTAAGTGCTTATGATACCATATATGATGTCATAACTAACTTAGAAGATATCTCTAACCTGGATATTATTAAATATAGTATCCAAACTTACAACGCACTATTATGTGGGGTATGGAATGGGCTTGTGGATGCAGTTTCAGGGATATTTGCTATGATAAAGATGATTTACGATGGAATAACTATGGGCAAAGATTTTGTCAAGAATATAGATCAATATCTACCTATTCTCCTGGAACAGTTTGATGAAGCTGTACAGGCTATAAAGGAGATCAGTTTTAGTGAAACAGCAAAATACATTTATAAGAAATTAAAAGAAATAAATCTTACATTTGATCCGATAGCCTGTTCTTATTTTACGGGATACGCGTTTGGATTTATCATTTCGCTGATCATTGAAATCATTGTCGGGATACTTATAAGCGGAGGTGTTGTAGACATCCCTATTATTATACAAAAGCTTGAAGAAGCTATTTTTGGTATCTTTCGCCTAGGATGGGGGTTTGTGAAAGGTGCCGCCCGCAAAATCAGAACTTTCAGCAAATTTGTAGTTAAGTCTATAAAGGATTTGATAAAGGGGTTTGAAGAACTTATTAAATTCTTAAAAGGCGAGAAAGGTAGTTTCAAAAAAATAATTGACGATGTTTTTGAAGCAAGTAATATTAAAAAAATTGGGCAGTATGGAGGCAAAGTCCTTTCAGAAAGTGAAGTAGAAGATTGGGCAAAACTAGTAATGAAAAAGTACGGTACCAAATTACTTAAAGTTGATAAATTTGATAATCCAGAATTACTAGCATCTTTCGATCCTAATACCAATACCATAAAATATACTGATGACGTAACAGAATATTTTATGGTTCATGAGCATTATCATGCTGAGGAAATGCATAAGATTGGTTTTAATAAATATGTAAAGGATGCTCCACTAGCAGGAGTGAAAGAGGCAGATTATATAATTAAAAACTGGCAACATATTTATAAGAGGGAGAAGTATGTATATGATAGATTAGTGAAAAATGCAAAAATCCATAAATTGAATGAACAAGAAGTTTCAACACCACCTTTTGGACATGCTTTTCAATATTTAGATTTTATAATTTTGAAATTAGAAAAAAGAAACATCCCAATCCCAAAAATTTAATATTATGGTAGATAAAAAAGTAAAACAAAAATTAGAACAATTTTTAAAAGAAAATGGTAGACAATATTATGATAATTCTATCGAGTATTTAGGTCTAAGAAAGCGTGGATCTGTAGATGGCACAGTAAAAAATTTTCATATAGTTTCCTACATGGTTTCAACTTCAAGTCAGCCTTATGATGGTGATAAATTATATTTTGCATGTTTTGCTGAGGACGATCTTCGACTAGTTGAAATAGTGGGACCACAATCTTCTGAAATATTTGATTAAGATTATAAATATTAGAACATAATAAAACCACAAACTGGTTTACTATAAAAGGTCTTCTAAAGTGAAATAAAAAAGTTAAAATAATAAATTCTTTAAAAAAATATTCGTATTACTATAATCCAATTAAAAAATTTTAAATTCAGCTTCCTCAATTTGATAAATATATAAAAATAACTCAGAAACCTCTGGACTTGTGAGTTATTTTTACAATCATTCAGAATCATACAAAACTCCATCACCAAAACTTATCCACAAAAATAAAACACGACACGTTTTGTCGCATTAAGCATATATATTTGTTTTATAAAATTAACCCATGAAGTATTCTTGTTTTGTTGAGAGACGGAGCAGGACCACTGCATCAAAAACAGACCGGAATGAAAAAAGACTTTTATTTGACACGATATGCTTTGATCATCAAGCGATTGGAGAATGCACCAGCCACTTACCTGCAGCTGGAAGATTACCTGCTGAATTCTTTTGAATTTCAGGATGCAGGCATAAAAAGTTATTCTATCCGTACGCTACAGCGTGACATCAGAGAGATTTCCGACCTGTTCAATCTTTCGATCCACAATAAAAAGAAAGGTGATAACCGGTACTATATTGAGAGTCGCCCCATTATGGAAGTGGATGAGTACAACCAGAAGCTGCTGGAATCCTTTCAGGTGAGCAATGCCCTGAACCTTCATCCGGATTTTTCTGACTTTATCTTTTTTGAAACCCGGAAACCTACCGGTGTAGAACATTTCTATGACCTGTTCTTTGCGATCCGGAACAAAAGAGTAGTAACGTTTGAACATTACAACTATAAGAATAAACTGATGACTTCCCGCAAGGTTCATCCGTTAGCTTTAAAAGAATCTAAAGACCGATGGTATCTCATCGCTATTGATACCAAGGATAAAATGCTGAAGTCTTTCGGCTTGGACCGGATTAATTACCTCGATGTACTGAAAAATAAGTTCCGGGAAAAATACAATTATAACTTCCGGGAACATTTTAAAAATGCTTTCGGGGTTATGAACCTTACCGAGCAGAAACCGCAAAGGATCCTCATCCGGTGCAGCAGGCATCAGGGCGAATACATCAAGAGCTTCCCGCTCCATCAATCGCAACAGGAAACCAAAGAAACCCCGGAATATCTGTTTTTCCAGTTTTTCCTTCATCCTACCTACGATTTCATGCAGGAAATTTTATCGTATGGTAAAGAAGTTACGGTTCTTGAACCGAAATGTTTAGTCGATGACATCCGCAACCACCTCCTGGAATCGCTGAATGGCTATTCCGAAAGCTGAAAAGATATCCCGGTTTGAATTTTTTTAAGTATATTTACTTTACAAAAATATCCCGCTTGAAATCTCTTTTTATAGTCTTGTTTTGTTGTGTAGCTTTCTGTTGTTTTTCTCAGCAGCAAGAAGAATTCAGGCGCGTCAAAGATTTCTATAATCATCACCGGGTAATGCTGAATACTGAATTCAGGAAAAAATTCGATGCAGAAACCGGTACCCTCAATAAAATAAGTATTAAAAGTGATTATCAGTTGTTCATGAGAAAAATGGACAGTATAGAGAACGTTGCTCTGATTGGTGCTTTGCTGAAAGTAAAAAACCTGGAGGATCTGGACAGGATTCAGAATAAAATCCCCAAACCCGAAAGTCACCTTAAAACATCTTCTTCAGCAGACCAGCCTGCGGATTATCCGGGAGGAATCAATGCATTACGGCAGGAAGTTGCCCATCTGTTTTATACAGGAGGAGTATATTCTGAAATAAAAACAGTCAAAGCTAATGTAGCCTTTATTGTTGAACGGGACGGGACGATCAGCAATGTTCATGCGCAGGGGGATAATTTTACATTTAACCGTCAGGCAGAGATTGCCCTGTATTCGCTATCTGAAAAGTTTATGCCCGGACACGTTAACGGCGATCCGGTACGCTTCCGGTTTCAGCTGCCTTTAACCATGAATATTGAAGACTGAATGTTCACCGACGAATATTATATGAAAATGGCTTTACATGAAGCCGAAACTGCACGGGAAAAGGATGAGGTACCGATAGGCTGCATTATTGTTTCCAATAATCGTGTGATTGCGAGATCCCATAACTTGACCGAAGCCCTGAACGATGTTACTGCCCATGCTGAAATGCAGGCCATTACGGCTGCTGCTAATTTCCTGGGTGGAAAATACCTGGTAAACTGCACGATGTATGTTACGCTGGAGCCCTGTGTAATGTGTTCGGGAGCGCTTTCCTGGGCGCAGATCTCCAAAGTGGTGATCGGGGCCAGGGATGAGCAACGCGGCTTCATCAACAAACACCTATCCCTTCATCCCAAGACAGAAATCGTTACCGGAGTCATGGAACACGAATGTTCCTCAATTGTAAAAGAATTTTTTAAATCGAAGCGTTGATTATCCTTCATTCTTGAAAATAGAATACATCGGGATATCATGATATTTACCGTCTTTCTTGAGATGCTGCTTTAATACAGCTTCAAGTTCCATCCCTATTTTCTGCATCACTTTACCTGAAGATGGATTATGAAGAAAATGAGTAGCATAGATTTTATTAAATCCCAGCTCATCAAACCCAAATTTAACCACAGCCTTTGCAGCTTCTGTAATATAGCCTTTATTCCAGAACGCTTTTGCCATCCAATATCCCAGCTCGGCTTTATCTGATCCTTCATCGTGGAGTCCTATTGCTCCGATGAACATGCCTTTTTTATCCCGAATTGCAAAAGTGAATCCTTTCTTCTGCTCAAATGCCTCTCTGGTAATTTTCAGCCATAATTCAGCATGTTCCCGCTTATATGGGTAAGGGATGTTAGAGGTATATTTGGAGAATTCCTCATCCTGCAGATGTTCAACAACCAATGGCAGATCACCTTCCTGTACCTCAGATAAAGTAAGTCGATCTGTTTCTATTCTGGGAAAATGCTGCATCTTTTTTGATTTGTAAAATAGGGTTTATTTTTAATGCTCATGAATAACCTGATGCATAACTTCGGCTGATTTTATACATCTTTCCCTAAAAAGTACAACCCTTTCAGGGTATGCAGCCGGTCCATGACATGGATCTTATCTGTAAGGGGCTTGTATATATGGGATACACCTCCTGTTGCCACGACAAAGCAATGGTCATTGACTTCATCATTAATACGGTCGATAAAACCCTCTACCATTCCCAGGAAGCCATAAACCATTCCGCTTTGCATGCAGGTTACCGTATCCAGTCCCAGAACAGACTTAGGTTTTTTCAATTCTATTTCCGGCAGCTGGGCGGTTTGGCTGATCAGGGAATTCAATGCCGTAACAATCCCGGGAGCGATAATTACGCCTAAAGTTTCCCCGTTTTCCGCGATACAGCTTGCCGTAAGGGCCGTTCCGAAATCCAGGATGATCTTTTTGCGGTCAGGATACAAATGATGTGCAGCCACCAGATTAGCATAAATATCGGTTCCCATCTGCTTGGATTTGGCCTGAACAGCGGAAGGAGTGTTCCTGTCCACAATCACAGGTACAATCCCATGGATCTTCCTGATCGCCGAGCTCATGACTTTGGTAAGCTGCGGTACCACTGAGCCTATGATCACTTTACTGACCTCCTTCGGATCCACTTTGTATGTCTGGTACAACATGAGCATCTGAACGTACAGTTCATCTGCCGTCCGGTAAGGTTTGGTGTTGATCACCCATGAAATATCACAGTTATCTCCGTTAAAAAGCCCGAAACGAATGTTGCTGTTGCCTATGTTGATTACAATTGAATTCATTGATTTTATTTCAATATTCTATTGACACTCCCGTATTTGCATACCGTTGAAAACGTCAATACCGTGTTAAAAACTATGCGCCGGTAAAAGTAATTAATTTCCAGAAAATGCCATTGCAGTTTAAGGAAAAATCATTTAGTTTAGCAAAAACGATTAGAGTTTATGATGAAAAAGCTTTTTTTAATGTTCCTGTTTGGACCTTTCTTTATTGCCTACTCCCAGAAACCCGCTAAAATGTATTTTGAGGTCCGGAAAGACTCGGTATTTTATTATGCAGACAATATTGAGACCTATCCGGTTTCCGTGGCCTTTACCGGCCAGCCGGAACTCGATAACCTACGTATGGCTGATCCTTTCAAAAGCGTTCAGGTCCTGCACCCGAATTCCGTAAAAAACAAAGTGGCGTCTTTTGTAGTCAATGACAGAAAAAAAGGCTGGAAATTAAAAAAGATGCCGGACTATTTTACACTGGCCGGAGATGCCACCATACACACCTACGATGCCGAATATGTATATGACCTTCCTTTCCGGAAAGGAAAATCGTTCAATATTTATCAGGGATATAACGGAACGTTCTCCCATCAGAATGAAAACTCCTTGGATTTTGTGATGCCTGAAGGGACGGAAATTACCGCAGCCAGGGAAGGTATTGTGATTGAAGCCGTACAGAACAATAATACCGGCTGCCCGAACATCAGCTGCGCCAATCAGGCCAATTACGTTTCCATCATGCATTCCGACGGAACTATTGCCCAATACTATCACCTGAAACAAAATGGTGTTAAAGTAAAAGCAGGAGATCCGGTAAAAAAAGGGGATCTGATCGCACTCAGCGGGAACACGGGTTGGACCAATGGCCCACACCTTCACTTCGTCTGCTTTCTCCCGGACCCTTCAAAACCGAAACAGAAAAATACTTTGAAAACGCTTTTCAGAACAGGTGACGGATCAAAATCCGAATACCTGTCAGAAAAGAAGACCTATGCCAAGCAGTACTAAATAAAAAATCCCTGGAGAAATTCTTCAGGGATTTTAATATATACCATTATAGAAGTATTTTAAGGCACTTCCACAAAATTATTCTCCATATTCACATCAGCAAGCCGCTGACTGAAATCAATTCCCAATACCGAAAGCTGATCTTTGCTGTAAGGAATCGTTAAGGTGTACTCCTTCTGTGTCCAGGGCCAGTAGGGCATTGTTTTAAAGTCTCCGTAAACATCTTTTTCTTTCCAGGTGTGAGTAAGATTTACCGGAATCTGGTAGCTCACCATCTTTCGGTCCTTTGTAATAATACTGAAGTCAACCGGCATAGGAACCTGTCCGTTATTGATCAGGGTAACGGTTGTCGATTTGGCATCATACTTTACATCCTTAATCCCGTAATCAATTGTCTTGGTGGTGTTGATCCAGTAGTTCTGGAACCATTTCAGGTCCATTCCTGAAACGTTCTGGGCAATATGTAGGAAATCCCGGTCGGAAGGATGTTTCATAGCCCACTGATCATAATATTGTTTTAAAGTTTCCGCTAAATTCTGCTCTCCCATGATGTATCCGAGCTCAACCAGATATAATTCTCCTTTGATATACGAGGCATAAGTATATGCTGTTCCGTTATCGTGGTGATCTCCCAGCCATGATGCCGGCTCTTCAATGCCTTTTTTAACAAAATTCCTGTAGGCATTTACTTTTTCGGCAAATGGGTTCGGAAGTGGCTCTTTAGGAGGAAACAGCTGATTCATTACATAGTCTTCTGCATAACTGGTAAAGCCTTCATCCATCCACGGTCGCACAGACTCATTGGTAGCAAGCATCTGCTGATACCAGGAATGTGAGCCTTCATGAGCCATCAGTCCCATCAAGCCTTCAATATCCTTAGCCTCCCCAAGGATCATGGTACACATACCATATTCCATTCCGCCGTCACCTCCCTGGATAAATGCATAAGAAGGATAAATATATTTTCCGAAGTGGGCATTCATCAGCTGATAATATTTTGTAATATAAGGCTGCGCCTGTTCCCATACTTTTGTTTTCTCATTATTCTGGTAGACCAGGAAGACTTTCGGCCCTTGTGGAACATCAAAACTTTTCACGATATAATCCCGGTCAGCCGCCCAGGCAAAGTCCAGAATATTTTTAGCCGTCCATTTCCATGTCGCTTTATTCTTTTCAGCCTTGATTTTTGCACCGGCATCATATCCTTTTACTTCAGAAGGATTTTCAAGGGTTCCCCCTGCTCCGATTACATAATCTTTATTGATCTTAATGTTGACGTCAAAATCCGAAAACGGGGCATGAAATTCTCTTCCGATATAATCGAATGTGGCCCAACCATCATAATCGTATTCCGCGATTTTCGGGTACCATTGCGTCATGGTCATATCAACACCTTCCCTGTTATTTCTTCCGCTTCTTCGGATCTGCTGTGGAATCACAGCATCCCAGTCCATGGTGAATGTGGTAGATGATTTTGGCTTAATAGGCTCCGCAAGGTAAACTTTCATGATGGTTTCCTGAACTTCAAACTTCAGGTCCTTGCCATTCTGTTTGATCCAGTGGATATTCTGAGCTCCTTCCTGGTCTTTCGGAATCGATGCCAGCCTTGAGATACCGTCTTTCTGCAATCTTGAATCTCCGTTTTTGCCCTGTCCGGCAACCCTTTGGTCCATCATGGAATTCGGTTTAAATGCATTCCAGTACAGATGGAAATAGACCACATTAAGTTCATCCGGAGAATTGTTAGTGTATTCCAGGGTCTGTTTGCCCTGATAGGTGAATTTTTCAGCATTCACATCAATATCCATTTTATATTTGACAGACTGCTGATAATAAGGTCCCTGCTGGGCCTGAAACTGAGCAATAATAAACGCAAAAAGGATTGCAACCGTCTTTTTCATTTAGAATTTTAATTTTTTCTAAAGATAAGTAATTAAAATAACACCCTTAAACAGGAAATCCTTATAGAACTTTAAATAATTGTCATTATACCTGCGTATCATGAACTATGTAATAAATTTCTAATCAGAGTTATCTGCCCTAAATGATAGTAGCAATGTTCGATCATTCCGTCGATATTCCTGAGATAAGTACCGTATTTTTCATCCACAAAGACTTCATTCATCTTAGCATCGGGCATCTGCTCCAGTAAAGCAGCGAATTTTTCAGCATCTTCCCAGAGTTTGGTTAAGAGACTATCCCATTGATCCTGAGATTCTATCGGAGAAAGATCGAAACTATACTGATCCCTGATTTCCAGATTTCCGCCTTCAAAAACATGAACCAGTCCTGCAATATAATAATCAATATGGAAGGTAAGCATTGCTATGGTATTTAGATGCCCTACTTTTGTCGTAGCCTGCTTCCAGGTCGTACCCGAAAGCTGATCCTTAAAATTCGTATTGGCAATCCATAAACCATCCAGCAGAACTTCTCTGAATCTTTTAGCAAGTTGTACAGCTGAACCCATTCTTTTTAATTTCTTTAAATATAATCAATATTGTTTATTGTATTTCAGGCATTGATGGTTCAAATAAAAAGCCTCAAACATAAAAACGTTTGAGGCTGTTATAATCAGTTTAAGCTGTCGCTTAAGCATTATTGATGGCTTTCCTGTTTCCATTGAGGATCTTATCAAGGATCCTTACGGTAATCAGGTACGTAGGTTTCACCCCGGTAAGCCCTAAACCGCCTGAAGATAGTGTACTTCCGGTTTCCAGCGGGTTATCCGAAGCATAATACGCATAGCAGACAAACAGATCCGGAGATATGTGATGCCTGATTTTTGACGCAACCTGAATGGCCTTCTGGTAGTGCGCTCCCTCCATTTCCAGCCCGATGGCTTTCCACGAGGTATTCATAAAGTAGGAAAGAATGTCACGGTTCTGTAAAGACGTTCCCAAAACGGTAATCATGGATCCCTCAAAAGCCTGCAGCTCGTCATCCTCAAAATCATCAAGGGATAATGCATTTTCAAAAGGGTAATTATCTGCCGTTCCTTCAAAGATATGCGAAGTAGGAATCATAATATCTCCTTTTCCGCCTGCAAGAATTCCTGCTTTTCCCATAATGGAGACAGATTTCACCTTCATCATATAGATTTCACCTTTATGGTCAAACGGTCTCAGCAATTCATCCATTACTTCAAAAGCCTGCTCTCCGAAAGCATAATCAAAGACCAGCACTACATCGTCACCGCCAAATTTACTATTATTGAACGGCGTATTCTTCAAATCGGTTTTGCTTAGGTCTATGATCTGTACATCGATATTGCTTCCGCTTTTATCATCGATATAAATCATTCCTTCGTCTAGTGCATACTTTGATACTTTATCGCGAAGCTCCTTTTTATTGGATATATCTTCATATAGCTTATAGTCTATATCACCATGATGCTTTTTCTTCAGGGCATTGTTGGCATAGAGCACATTCTTCACAGAATGCATATTAGCGGAAATTATATGAAGAGGGCGCATATGAAGATCATTTTCAAACAGCATTTCCTTTACCTTATTCGCCCACTTCTCTCCGAAGTAGTGGTGCCCCACCCTTTCTCTCAGGATAGAACTGAAATGGATTTCCCGCTCACGTGTCTGCTTGGCATCCTCAAGGCTTACTTTTCCAAGGTTATAGATGATTTTGAATAAACGGTCCGGATTATCATCATCCCCGAATGTATTGTATGCTCTCAGGGTTTCATCAAATGTTCTTCCTATTAATGAGGAAAGATGGATCAACGCGACTTCTTTTTCCTTCCTGCTGAATTTCTTTTCGCCTTTTACCACCTCTTCAATAATTTTAAAAGCACGGGTCGGCTTCCAGTTTTCTTCCTGGATGAATGCCAGATTCCTGATCTTATCAGCCTCTATAAATAAAAAGGTAAGGTGGGTAAGGATATCATAGATTTCGGAGCGTCCAAGCAGCACTTCAATATTCATCTGATGCTCATCTATTCTGTAGCAGTTTCTCCTTCTTTTTTTAGGGACAATAGGCTCAAAGCTCCCTTTGTCAAAGCCTTCATCTGAAGTAAGGTGAATAAATGCGCACTCCTCAATGCCTTCCGGAAGCCTGTCCAGCACATACATCAATCCGTTCAGCTCCAGCTTGCTGGCGATGTTCATGCTTCCGTAAATTTCCGGATTAATGATTTTCAACAAATTTCTGATGGTTTCCCCCGACACACCGGCAGGTTTAAAAAAACCTCTATAAAAGAGGTGTCTCATAGAAATATACAAACGTTCAATTGCTTCCGTTGTTTCTCTCGCTCTGGAATTTGTCATACTGTAAATTTCACGCAAATATACAAAATCTCCGCCTAACTTATTTTAAGTATCTTTTAATAAGCTGTTTAACATAATCATTAAATACAGATTTCATTTACGAAAATGTAATATAACAGATACCACATTTGTAAAACATAAGCTGTAATATTACCAGATCATTATATTACAGCTTATCATATATATTAAGTCTTTTTTATATCATAATATAGCTGAAAAGATGTGATATCCGAACTCCCCCCATTAATACCCCCAATATAAAAGCTTAAAATTTCATAAAATTATCAGTATACCCCTTATTTTTTGGGGCTGAAAAATTTTCAATCCATTTTTTTCGTAAATTTGCCCCATAAAAAATCAAACTCATATGTCAACTTTACGATTCAAAGCGTTAGAAACCTTACCTTTTAAAGACTTCAGAAGAGATAATTCTGTTGAGGTACCTGCCAAATTATCAGAGTTATTCTGCCAGAATGTGTTCTCGGAAGAAACCATGAGAGAATACCTGACAAAAGAAGCATTTACTTCAATCATGGATGCCATTAAAAAAGGCACAAAAATCCAGAGGCATATTGCTGACCAGGTAGCAGTAGCGATGAAAGACTGGGCCATGAGCAAAGGAGTGACCCATTATACGCACTGGTTTCAGCCTTTAACGGGAAGTACGGCAGAAAAGCATGATTCATTCTTCAGTCCTATTGAAGGGGGAAGAGCTATTGAAAGATTCAGCGGAGGCATGCTGATCCAGCAGGAGCCGGATGCATCTTCTTTCCCTAACGGAGGTATCAGAAATACCTTTGAGGCAAGAGGATATACAGCCTGGGATCCTACTTCCCCAGCATTCATCATGGGAACCACCCTTTGTATTCCTTCTATTTTCATCTCTTACACAGGAGAAACCCTGGATTATAAGGCGCCTCTTTTAAGAGCCCTAAATGCAGTAGATGAAGCGGCAACGGAAGTAATGCAGTATTTTGACAAAAATGTAACAAAAGTAACACCTACATTAGGCTGGGAGCAGGAATATTTCCTTGTTGATTCTGCCTTATATCAGTCACGTCCGGATCTTGTTCTTACAGGGAAAACCCTTTTAGGCCACTCTCCGGCCAAAGGACAGCAGCTGGATGACCATTACTTCGGATCTATTCCTACGAGAGTAATGAATTTCATGATGGAACTCGAAGTGGAATGTATGAAACTGGGAATTCCGGTAACAACAAGACACAACGAAGTAGCGCCTAACCAGTTTGAGCTGGCCCCGATGTTTGAGGAGGTGAACGTTGCGGTAGACCACAATTCTTTATTGATGGATATCATGGCTAGAATTGCACACAGACATCATTTCCATATCCTATTCCATGAAAAACCTTTTGCAGGAGTAAACGGAAGCGGAAAACATAACAACTGGTCTCTGGCTACCGATACGGGAGAAAACCTTTTAAGCCCGGGAAAAAACCCTAAAAAGAACCTGCAGTTCCTTACTTTCTTTGTAAATACAATTAAAGCAGTATACGAATATGCAGACCTTTTAAGAGCAAGTATCGCCTCTGCGAGCAACGATCACAGATTAGGTGCCAACGAAGCTCCACCGGCAATTATTTCCGTATTTATCGGAAGCCAGCTATTCAGAGTTCTTGAAGAACTTGAAAAGGTAAAAAGCGGAAAACTGTCCCCTGAAGAGAAAACAGACCTTAAACTGAATGTTGTAGGAAAAATCCCTGAAATCCTTCTGGATAATACAGACCGAAACAGGACATCGCCATTTGCATTCACGGGGAACAAATTTGAAATCAGAGCCGTAGGATCTTCTGCCAACTGCGCGGAATCCATGACGGTAATGAATACAATTGCCGCAAAACAGCTTACCGAGTTCAAAAAAGAAGTAGATGCATTAATTGAAAGCGGACTGAAAAAAGATGAAGCGATCTTCAATGTGTTAAGAGAATACATCAAACAGTGTAAAAACATTATGTTTGAAGGAGATGGGTATTCTGACGAATGGGCGGAAGAAGCTGAAAAGAGAGGGCTTAATAACCTTAAAACCACTCCGGAGGCCCTTAAAAAAGAAATGGACCAGAAATTCCTTGACCTGTATGAAGAAATAGGAGTATTTACGCACAGGGAAGTAGAAGCGAGAAACGAAATCAAATTAGAAAAATATTCAACGGTTATTGATATTGAAGCCAGAGTGTTGAGCGATATCGCCAGAAACCACATCATACCATCTGCACTGAATTACCAGAACAGGCTGATTGAAAATGTAAAAGGATTGAAGGACATTTTCGGAGATTCTGAATTCAAGCCATTGGCAAAAGAACAGATGAGTTTAATCACCAGCATTTCAGAAAATGTAGCGACCATCAAACTAGGGGTTGAAGACCTTATTAAGGCCAGAGAAGCTGCAAAAGCAATATCTGACAGCCAGGCTCAGGCTGAAGCTTACTGCAACCAGGTGAAGCCTTTATTCGATGTAATCCGTGAAGCTTCAGATGCGCTGGAAATGATGGTAGATGATGAGCTTTGGCCAATGACCAAGTATAGAGAAATGTTATTTACAAGATAACGTTTGTAAAGTTCCATATTAGTTAGCTCTCCGGAAAGTCCGGAGAGTTTTTTGTTTTATAAAAAGTGAATAAAAAAAGAGCGTTAATGATATAAAATCCTGTTGATAAAGATCCCGTATTAATTTTGTTAAAGAATCTTAATAAAAAAAACCGCATATAAGCTAAAAATAGCCTAAAGCGGTTTATTTTTCTTTAACATACTTATACAATATGTTAAAATGTGTTAAAAACAAAGTGCAAAAATACTCATATTAAAGTCCTTCTATAAGGAATACATATTTTTGTGTTGCATTTGAAAATAAATATTCCTTTTTCTAACACGGATAATCAAATATATATGAAGAAAAGAGTTTTGTTTTACTTAGTCGCTTTTGTTTCTACCGTTTCATTACAATCTTGTGTAACTAATTATGTAGTATCAAAACCAGCAACTTACAATAAAGAATACAAAACAGATGCCAAACTTGTCTCTATTGATACTAAGAAAATGGAGCTTGACAAGCAGAGACTCATTGATTCTTTTCTTGCAGAGAAGGCAGCTACTATAGCCAATGCTAAAAATTCCATCAAAAATTCTGAAATTGCCAAAGCAATCAAGCACAATAAAACAATCGACGGTATCCTTTCTGAGGCTGCGACCTATATAGGAACTCCCTACAGATATGGAGGGATGACCAGAAACGGGATCGACTGCTCTGCATTTGTACTTTCCGTATTCGGTGCCGCTGCAGGGTTGAGCTTACCAAGAGTTGCTGCTTCCCAGGCTGAAGAAGGAGAGAAAATTGAAAAAGAGAACCTTCAAAAAGGTGACCTTATTTTCTTTTCGCACGGCAGGAGAATCTCTCACGTAGGAATCGTAGAAAGTGTAGATGAAAATGGTGAAGTGAAGTTTATTCATGCTGCTACATCAAAGGGAGTCATGATTTCGTCGCTGAATGATTCGTATTGGGGTCCAAAATACAGATTCGGGAAAAGAATCATCAATGAAAACGGAGAGGCTTACAATGCTAACCTGGCGGCAACAACGCCAACCTCTAACCGTACTAACTTTTAATAACAGATTACTGATTTACATATAAAACCATCACGATCGTGATGGTTTTTCTTTTGATTAAATTACTTATAACGTTGGGATCATTTTTAACCCAACAAGATATAATACCTGACCCTGAACACTACCCTAGTTATTACGGTCAATTTCAATATCCAGAGTATCCAGCAGACCAGATATGCCGGAAAGCGAAAATCTGGCTTTTTTAAGCCTGTTTACCGCCGGATTTATGGAGTAATTCACAGCGGTCCTGAAATCGGCCTTTTCAAGGTTAGTATGGTCGAAAACCGCACCGGAAAGATCACACCCGGCAAATACTGCTCCACCCAGATTACAGTCTGAAAAATCAGCCTCCATAAGGACAGAATCTCTAAATACAGTATTCTTTAAAGATGTTTTATAAAAAACGGCATTATGAAGCAGGCAGGAATTAAAAGCCACTGATAAGGCAAACTGATTGCACTGATCAAAATGAAGCCCGAGCATCTTACATTCATTGAAAACAACATCACTGAAAACGGTCCCGGAAAGATTGGCAAGGCTTATATTGCAAAGTATGAACTGACAGTTATTAAAACGGAATCCTGAAAGGTCCGCATATTCAAAATTTACCTGCCGGAAAATGCAATAATCATATTCACCTTTCTGCAATTCTATTGCACCCGTATTTTTAAATTCCTGATCTGAAAAGTAGGATTCTTTCATGGTAAATAGGGAATTATGGTTTTTACAATCGGGAATAGCACCTAAACTACATAGTTTTACAGGCTACGTTTAAACCAGACTGTTTTTATCTGAGTAGTTCAGTTTAAAGAAGATGAATGTCATCATCGAGAAGGCAAGCAGCGAGCTTCCTCCGTAGCTGAAATAAGGGAGCGGAATACCAACCGTAGGAAAAAGCCCCATAACCATGCCTAAATTAATGGAAAAGTGCATCAGCAGTATGGAAGCAAAGCAATATCCGAAAACGCGGTTAAATGAGGATTTCTGATTCTCTGCGAGGTAATAGATTCTTCCGATATATACCATATAACAAAGAACCAGTACAGCACTCCCTATAAAGCCCCATTCTTCCCCTACCGTACAGAAAATATAATCGGTTTCCTGTTCAGGAACAAACTTTCCCTGGGTAACGGAACCCTCACGGTATCCTTTACCCCAAAGACCTCCGGAACCGATTGCCGTTTTCGAATACAGGAGGTTGTATCCTGAAGTATCCCGAAATGCTTTTTCCCCTTTGTACAAGACCTCAATCCTTTCCCTCTGATGCTTCGGCAGCTTCTCCAGAATATATGGAGAGCCAAATGCCAGTCCGCATAAGATCAGAACTGAAGCGGCAATCCCGGAAATCGAAATGACGTTCCATGACATTTTATAATAATTCATCGCAATCCAGCCTCCTATTACTGCGACGATAGCAATCGCTACGTACAATGGCGGTACTGCCAGAGAGATGAGAAAGACAAAGGCGAAAAGGAATCCGATTCCGAATAATAAGCCATTCAGCCCCTCCCGATATAACGCAATGAAAAAAGCAATGAATACCAGCATTGATCCCACATCCGGAATGGCCAGTACCACAACTGCCGGAATTCCAATGATGGCCAGTGAAGTTAAAAGTGATTTTCTATTGCTGAGGTTAAATTCAGGTCCGGATACGTAATTGGAAAGCATAAGCGCTGTTCCTATCTTGGCAAATTCTACCGGCTGCATGGTAAAGCTGCCGAATTTATACCAGTTCTTCTGCCCAAGAATCTCTTTCCCGAAAGGAAAAAGCCCAATCAGGAGGAGTACTCCTCCAATATAGATGATCCCGGACATATTTTCGAAGAACTTGCTTCTCCCGACAAAAATTTACGATGCCTACAAATATTGATATACAGAAAAAAACAAGCTGTTTTTCTCCCAGTTTCTGGTCGACACTGTAAATGTTGGCAATAGCGAATATGCACAGCAGGAAATACAGCCCGAGCCCCAATTTATCTATTCCTTCCATCCATTTCATCGTTGCGCCGGTTTTGTGTTTTTAATATTTTTGGTTTCGTCGGTAATCGCTTTCTGCAACTTGGCTTTCTGTTCTTTAATATAATTCAGGCTGTCCTGAATCTTTTTTTGCTTTACAGAATCCAGTTTTGGCTCTACATACAGGCCTTTGCGCTTAAGGTCAGAAATCCACTGCCGCTTATATTCCGGCATAAAGCTGGACGTTACCATCTTTTTGTACAGGTGCTCTCTTTTCAGGTCTCCTGTAATATATTTTTCTGCAATTACTGTACAAGCTGGTCCTGCCCATGTCGCACCAAAGCCTGCGTGTTCCATTACCGCGGCAACTACAATTTTAGGTTTGTCGGCAGGAGCGATCAGTACAAAGATCGAATTATCCTTTCCCTGTGGCACCTGTGCAGTTCCCGTTTTGGCCAGCTGGGTAAAATCATTGGATTTCAACCCGTGTGCCGTTCCCCGCAGTACTACGGCTTCCATTCCTTTTAGTACAGGATCGAAATGTTTAGGATCAACCAGCGTTCTATGTTTTTTGGTAAATCTCGGATCAGGATTTTTTTTCCCGTCAATGGCTTTTACAATATGAGGGGTATAATACCATCCTTTGTTGGCAATGGCTGACACATAGTTGGCCAGTTGAAGCGGCGTTACGAGCACATCACCCTGCCCCATTCCGTTAAAAACCGCACCGGTAGCCAACGGATCCCAGTTTTTATAATCTTTTTTTGAACCGCTTGCCTTGAGGATGGATTGCATTCTTTTTTCATAGAACTCACCGGAAGGAATTCTCCCTCTGGCTCCTACTGCGAGATCATTATTCAGAAATTCTCCTACTCCAAAACTGTTCAGGATACTTTTCCATTCATCTACCCCTTTGGATGGATTGCCTGGATATTTATTCAGGATGGCCAGATAAGCATAAGAAAAATAACAGTTGCTGGATACCTGGATGGAAGGGATCAGAGGCTCTGCACCACCATGGCCTTTAATTCTCAGCCCTCTGTAACTGAAACCTCCGCCACAGGGGAATATTGTATTTTCATCCATAACTCCCATTTGCATGGCTGCAAGTGCTGTAAGAAGCTTAAACGTCGATCCTGGAGGATAGGCAGCCTGTAATGAACGGTCAAATGTAGGCTTGTTTTCGTACAGGGTATCTTTTGAAAGAGCGTAAAGATTTTTAGACTTGTTAGGCCCTGTAAATAAGTTCGGGTCAATATCCGGTCCCGTAGCGAGGGTCAGGATTTCGCCCGTATTCGGATCAATGGCTACAATGGCTCCATGCTTATTGACCAGCATCTCTTCAGCCATACGCTGAAGATCGTAATCGATCGTAAGTGTAATATCTTTTCCCGTAACGACATCTTTATCCAGAGTCCCATTTTTATAAGACCCGATATTTCTGAGGCGGATATCTTTCTGGATGTATTTCATGCCTTTGATTCCGCGAAGTTGTTTTTCGTAGGATTTTTCGATCCCTGTTTTACCGATAAAATCTCCGGGAAGGTAATAGGTTGAATCTTTTTTAATATCCCGCTCATTTACCTCACTTGTATAGCCCAGAAGGTTCCCGGAAGTTGAAACTTCATACTGGCGCTGGGGCCTGGAAACGATGCTGAAGGCCGGATATTTAAAAATAATTTCCTGCACTCTGGCAATATCTTCCCTGCTGAGGTCCTTTATAAAAGGCATCGGGGTCAGTTTGGAATAATATTTTTCTTTTTTGATGGTGTTGATCCTGTTGATGAAATCAGTTTTACTGATCTTCATGAGGTTACAGAAGGCCACGGTATCAAAATCAGGCTTCATCAGAGCCTGGGTAAAAGAAATTTCATAGGCAGGCTGGTTACCTACCATAATCTTTCCATTCCTGTCAAAGATTACACCTCTTTGCGGAATAATGTATTCAATTTTAATGGATGTATTGGCAGCATTCAGCGCATAGCGGTCTGTAAAAAGCTGCAAATAGGCAAGCCTTGCTATAAATATAAGAGCAATAACGAGAAGGGCGGAAAAAATTTTCAAATACCGTGTATTCACACTTTCTGCTTGACTTTAAATATTAATGCATATATAACAATAAACACAAATGAAATCCCACTCGTGATCACAACATTGAATAATATTTCAAAAAAACGGCTCAGCTTAAAGAACTCGATATATTGTACCAGAAGCTGATGTAAAAATATGCTTGAAAATAAAAACAGCAAAAATTGCGCCCACAGAAGGGACTGAAAAGAAAAGAAATCGGTTGAAGTATCGGTAGAAGTCCTGAAAATCAAAGTTCTAAAGTAAGCAATCAGTGTGGTAGCGAAAGCATTGATCCCCCATGAATAAAGGAAAGCATCTATACTGAGTCCTATAAGGAAACTCAGGGCCAGAAATTGGAATTTATTCCTGAAGAAAGGATAGAACATAACGAATACAGGGTATACCACTGGGGTATACTTCCCGAAGAGCGTAATCCTGTTCAGCACAAAAATCTGTAGTGCCACAAGAAAAGCCATGATTAAAATATCCGTAAATAATGTCCTGCTAATCATTTTCTTTCTTTATTACCGCCTGCATGGTATCCTGAATTTTCTGCACCTCTGCCTTTTTCAGGTTTTTAACAATATATACTTTGCTCAGAGCCCCCATTTTTTCACTCAGTTCCACTGAAATGTCCCAGAATCCGGTTTTATTGTCTACTGAGTACCCGGCTACGGTACCAATCATTACACCTTTAGGAAAAACAGCTGATTTCCCGTCAGTAACTATAGAATCTCCGACTTTTACCGCCACATATTTCGGAATATCGGCAAGATGCATGACACGGGAATTATCTCCGTTCCATGTTAACGTCCCGAAATACCCTGAGTTTTTCAGAGCAGCATTGATCCTGATCTTATTGACGCTTAGAACGGATTGGGCCAGGGAATAACTATCGGTGGAATTGATAATGATCCCGGCAATTCCTTTAGGGGCAATGACCCCCATCTGCGGAAACACGCCATCCCTTTTTCCCCGGTTAATGGTAAAGTAATTATTTCTCCTGTTGATGCTGTTGAAAACGATTTCTCCATCAACAAAAGTATAGATCTGCCCTCCTCCCAATGTATCATGAACTTTCCTGAATACCGGGTTTTTGGCCCCTTCTTTCCCATAAAGCTGGGTCATCAGTGCCTTATTCTGCTTGACAAGATCTTCATTGATCTGTTTCAGCTTCAGATAGGAAACCCCTTCATCAATATATCCGGATACCCAGGAGTTGAATGCCGCCGTTTGCCCTGCAATCCAGGATTGCTGCATGGCGTTTTTAGAGAATATCAGAACCAGAGCAATAATCTGCAGAAATATAAAGAAGACAAAAAGAGCATTCTTCGAAAATAATCTCAGCAAAAATCCCATTCCGATAAAGAGTCGTAAAAGTTAAAATTATTTGATCAGGAAGTTGAATTTATCCATATTCTTAAGCGCAATCCCTGTTCCGCGCACCACTGCTCTCAACGGATCTTCCGCTACGAAAACAGGAAGGCCTGTCTTCTTGTGCAGCCTGTCTGCCAGGCCTCTCAGCAAAGCTCCTCCACCAGCAAGGTAAATACCTGTTTTGTAAATATCAGCGGCAAGTTCAGGCGGCGTAAGGGACAGTGTTTCCATAACGGCATCCTCAATCCTGATGATGGATTTGTCAAGGGCACGGGCAATTTCCTTATACCCAACCATAATTTCTTTTGGTTTTCCTGTAATAAGGTCTCTACCCTGTACCGGGATATCTTCAATATCCACATCCAGATCCTCAACGGCGGAACCAACTTCAATTTTGATCCTTTCCGCTGTTCTTTCCCCGATATACAGGTTGTGGTGTGTTCTCAGATAATAGGCAATATCGTTGGTAAATACGTCTCCGGCGATCTTTACAGACTTATCACAGACAATACCTCCCAAAGCCACAACGGCAATTTCAGTAGTACCTCCGCCTATGTCGATAATCATATTTCCTTCCGGTTTCTGAACGTCTATACCAACCCCGATCGCAGCAGCCATTGGCTCATAGATCAAACGGACCTCTTTGGCATTTACCTTCTGTGCAGAATCCCTTACCGCTCTTTTTTCCACTTCAGTAATTCCCGAAGGAATACAGATCACGATCCTAAGGGCGGGTTGGATAAATTTGCCTTTGATCCCGGGAATTTTTTTGATGAACTCCTTAATCATGTGCTCAGAAGCATGGAAATCAGCGATTACCCCGTCTTTCAGCGGGCGGATCGTCTTGATATCCTCATGAGTTTTCCCCTGCATGTGCTTTGCTTGCTCCCCCACTGCAATAGGCCTTCCGGTAGAACGTTCAATGGCTACAATGGACGGCTGATCTATAACAATTTTATTATTATGGATGATGAGGGTATTGGCAGTCCCCAGGTCTATCGCAATTTCTTGCGTAAACATATCGAATAAACTCATATTTTCCTTCTGATTTTTAAGAATTACAAAGATATAAATTTAAGACAAGCCATAAAATTATATGCAAGAGTAATTTGGTTAAAATTTTATTAAATTTTGGCTAATTTTTTATGCAATATTTCAATAGAATTATTCCTTGATCTAAGCAGAATACGATGAACACTGAATTTATAGTTTTTCACGATAATTATCATACACAGTTTCAGAATGGTGTTTATTAAAAAAACCGTAAATTTGCCCTGCTTATGTTACAGTATTCCAACATCCATCAAACTGCTAATTTTGCCGTGCTTTCTATAAGCTATGAAAAGGCTGATGTAGAAACGCGTGGTAAATTTGCTTTTTTTGATGAAAATATTAAAAGTTTCGTCAACCGTATTCACGATGAAAATTTAGGAGATGCTTTTGTAGTATCTACCTGTAACAGAACCGAAATTTACACCACTACTCCCAATTACCTTCTGGTAGCGGAAGAATACTGCAAGACCATCGGGGTTAATATCACGGATTTCCTTCAGTTTGCGAATATCCTGACTAAAGAGGAGGCCCTCATTCACCTTTTCAGGGTGGCCGCGGGACTGGAAAGCCAGATCATCGGGGATTTTGAAATCATAGGCCAGATAAAAAAGGCATACAACCGGTTTAAAAAAGAACGCCAAAACTCCAACCCTTACCTGGAGCGCGCTATCAATGCTGCCATCCAGATTTCTAAAAGGATCAAGAATGAAACGGGAATTTCTAACGGAGCTGCATCTGTATCCTATGCCGCCGTCCACTATATCCTGAACAGCCAGAAGAGAATCACGGAAAAAAACATCCTGCTTCTTGGTGTAGGGGAAATCGGGCAGAATACTGTAGAAAACCTGGTTAAGCATGTCTACCAGCCAAAAATAAAAATTGCCAACAGAACGCAGGAAAAAGCGGAAAAGATTTCTCAAAAATACAATATCCCGCATATTGATTACGGAGATTTTGACAAGGAGCTTAAAAACACGGATATCCTCATTGTGGCTACCGGTGCTAAGCATCCTATCGTTAACCAATCGCATTTCCCGAACGGAAAGGAAACGCTGGTTATCGATCTTTCCATCCCTCATAATGTGGAAAAGGAGGTCACTCAGAATAAGAACGTCACCCTGATTGATGTGGATGAACTTTCCAAGCAGATCCAGGAAACCATCCAGCAGAGGGAAAAGGAAATCCCAAAAGCCGAAAAAATCATCAAGGAACTGATGAAGGATTTTCTTGAATGGGAAAAGAAGAGAAAGCTGGCCCCCAACATCCACCATTTCAAAGCGGTCCTGAAAAACATGGAGCGCAATGAAATGCACAATTTCTACCGGAAAAACAAATACATCAACATCACGGATATGGAACTTTCTGATAAAATGATCCAGAAAATTACCAACCGTTTTGCAAAATACATCATTGACAATCCTCTCAAAGCGGAAGAAATCAGTAAATTAATGCACGAAATATTAGTTGAACAACCCAACAACGAATTCCATGAAAAGCATTAGAATAGGCACCAGAAATTCTGCACTGGCCCTTTGGCAGGCAAGAGAAGTGGCGAGGCACCTTCAGAACAGCAATTATTTGACTGAGATTGTCCCGATTGTTTCTTCCGGAGACAAAAACCTCAACCAGCCATTGTATGCCTTGGGGATCACCGGAGTTTTCACCCGCGACCTGGATGTAGCACTGCTGAACGATGAAATAGATATTGCCGTACACTCACTGAAAGATGTTCCAACGCAACTCCCTAACAACATTGAATTGGTAGCGCACCTGGAAAGGGATTTTCCACAGGATGTCCTGATTCGTAAAGAATCTTCCAGAAATAAAGACTTCCATGAGCTTAAACTGGCCACCAGCAGCCTCAGGAGAAGGGCATTCTGGCTGAGGAATTATCCGGGAGCGGCATTTTCAGATATCCGGGGCAATATCCAGACCCGTTTACAGAAGCTGGAAGATCAGGATTTCGATGCTACCATCCTTTCTCTTGCAGGTATCAAAAGGATGAAGATGGACATTGATTACGAAATGCTTCCGCTCATGATTCCCGCCCCTTCACAAGGCGTAATTACTATTGCAGGACACTCTGAAAAGAAAGAGATCAATGAGATTGTAAAGACAATCAACCATCATCCTACACAGATCTGTGTGGAAATCGAAAGAAATTTCCTGAGTACTCTGGAAGGAGGCTGTACGGCACCCATCGGAGCATTCGCAGAAATCCTCGGCGACCAGATCCGTTTTAAGGCCGCTCTTTGCTCACTGGATGGCAAAAACTATATTGCCACTGACGAAAGCTTTGAGTATAATAACACGGAAAACTTCGGAGAGAAGTTTGCCAATATCGTCCTTGAAAACGGAGGCAAAGAACTTATGGCTGAAATCAAGGATCATATTTAAACCCGGTCCGGATTCAAAATTCCAGTTAACGATATTGCTGACCCTTAACCTTAACGCATGAGGATCTTACTGACTAAAAATACTGACCTTGATATTGTATCCAAAGAATTGGGAGCAGATATTGAGGTGGAATGTATTGAAGTGATTAAGACCCATCCCGTATCGATTCCGTCATTCGACCTGAAAAACCATTCCCTGATTTTCACCAGTGCAAGTGGCGTAAACGCTTTCTTTATCAACGGCTTTAAGCCGAATGAGGATTTTACATCCAAAAGCTACAACAGGATTTACTGTGTAGGCGAAAAAACAAAGAAAGCTCTGAGGAAGCATGGCTTCGGGACATTTAAGGTCCTGAAAAATGCCGAAGCCCTCTCCCGTTTCATTATCAGTTGCTGCCAGCATGAAAAGTTCCTGCATTTCTGCGGAAACCTGGCTCTGGATGTCCTTGATGACAGCCTTCCCCTTCAGAATATCAAATACAAAAAGGTAATTATTTATCATACCGAAGAACTTAACCCTGTGATTAGTGAAAAATATCATGCTGCCGTTTTTTTTAGTCCGAGTGGAGTTCGTAGTTTTGCAAAGCACAACTCTTTGGATGGCGTGATGTTGTTCTCTATCGGAGAAACCACTTCCCGGGAATTGAGGAAACTGACTTCAGAACCTGTTTTTACGGCTCAGGGCAACACTCTTGTTTCCGTTCTGGAACTGATTAAGAATCACATCTGAAAGTTGGGTACCTTTAAGACTATAGCAAAGATCAATTATGATTAAAAACGATTTATATTTAAAAGCGCTTCGCGGGGAAACCGTGGAAAGGCCTCCTGTATGGATGATGAGGCAGGCCGGAAGGTATTTGCCGGAATTCATCGCTTTGCGCGATCAGTATGACTTTTTCACCCGGTGCCAGACTCCGGAGCTGGCTGCGGAAATCACCGTTCAGCCTATCCGCAGGTTTCCTTTGGATGCCGCCATCCTGTTCTCGGATATCCTGGTGGTTCCCCAGGCAATGGGCATTGACTTCAAAATGAAAGAATCTGTAGGTCCGTGGCTGGAAGATCCGATCCGTACCGCAGAACAGGTTCGTAATATTGAAGTTCCTGATGTAAATGATACATTAGGGTACGTTTTTGATGCAATTGAACTTACGCTTCGCAAACTGGACAATGAAATCCCATTGATTGGTTTTGCCGGCTCCCCTTGGACCATCTTATGCTATTGCGTGGAAGGAAAAGGAAGTAAGGCATTTGACATTGCCAAATCATTCTGCTTCCAGCAGCCTGAAGCTGCCCACCTGTTACTCCAGAAAATCACGGATACTACGATTGCTTACCTGAAAAGGAAAGTAGAGAAAGGCGTTTCCGCAGTACAGGTGTTCGATTCATGGGGCGGCATGCTTTCCCCGGCAGATTATCAGGAATTTTCATGGCAGTATATCAACCAGATCGTTGAAGCCCTGAGCCCGCTTACCCATGTGGTGGTCTTCGGGAAAGGATGCTGGTTTGCACTGGAGGATATGACACAATCCAAAGCTTCAGCCTTGGGAGTAGACTGGACAATCACGCCGGAAAATGCCAGGAAGCTGACGAATAACTCAATCACTCTTCAGGGGAACTTTGATCCTGCAAGGCTGCACTCAAGCCCTGAGACCATCAGGAAAATGGTTCATGAAATGATCAGCCGTTTCGGAAAAGACCGTTACATCGCCAACTTAGGGCATGGAATCTTACCGAATATCCCTGTTGAAAATGCGGAAGCATTTATCAGGGCAGTGGTAGAGTGGAAACCGAATGTATAATACCACACAGATTAAGATAATAAGAAGCCCTTTCATTAGTAGTAAAAGGGCTTCTATATAATAAGTACATATTTCTGAAAATTTTCTATTTCATATCATTAGATTTACTTTTCCAGAATACTTTGATCACGCGTTTTTTATTATTTACTGCTTTCTGATTTGCCTTTCCAGTAGTCTACCTGATCTTTGAGCTCCTGTATACGCTCCTCATATTGTTCAACCAGCTTTTCTGAAAGAAAAGAATTGATAGTAGTTATGGTACCTACATTTTGAAAAGCAAATCCTCCTAATTGATCCAGACTGCTGAAATTATTGGTTTCATCTGTCAGAAAACTTTCCGGTTTCACTTCCAGAATTTCACTCAGGCGTTCGATATGGGCTGCCCACGAATGGCTTTCTCCGTTTTCTATGCGAGCATAGGCAGATTGGGAAATATGGAGCCGGTCTGCCATATCCTCCTGGGAGAAGCCTTTGGCTTTCCTTAACTTTCTTATTTTCTCGGCAACAGAATTTGTCATGGAATCTTGTATTAATGAACAAATATAAAAATATTTTTCTTATCTCGTTTACCCGCATTCAGGGTAAACTTATGCAAAAACAGATTTTTATGCTGTACCTTTTTTTCACACTTTTGTAGAGTAAGAAAAATTATTTATATTTAACCTATTAAAAACTAATGCTTATGATGAGAAAATTAATTTCTTGGCTGTCTTTCATGATGGCCTTTTGCCTCCTGCTGCTTTCCTGTGTCCATGATGAGATGTATACTGCTTCTGATCCGGCTTCTAAGGAATACCATTCCAAAAGTGTTTTCAAAGAAGATGAAAAATACATTAAAAATGTAATGCAGATCTATTTTGAACATGAAGCTGAGATTAAAAAAGGAAATGCTGTACCTTTATGGGATTATGCCATGACCATGGGGAATTTTGATGAAAGCTTTTTAATTGTTCCTTTGGCAGAAGGAGGAAAAGTTGCTGCCTGCCTGCAGGTTCCCAGAAATGGGGATCACGTCAGGTTCCTGGAGGATCATGATCTGGAACATATTAAATTCTTCCAGAGGTATATTACTTCTAAAGAAAGAAAAGCTGTAAAATCAGAGCCTTACAGTTCAGCTGAAAGTAAAGGAATGGCGGAGTGCAAGATTTCTGCGGTATCCATGTGGTATCCTGCAGATGAATACGGATCTAATGCCGGGCACTGGGAAACCAATTATATTGTTACCTGTCCTCCTGAGTCCACCGATGGAGACGGAAACGGAGGCGGAGAACAGCCTACCTACCCTTATCCGGGAGGAGGCGGAAGCACAAGCCCGCAGAATCCTAAAAATCCTTGTGAAAAGCTTAAGAAACAAACAACAAATGCTACATTTAAAGATAATATTGTTACCCTCGAAAGTAAAACCGGTGACAACCATGAAAGTGGGTACAGGATCAATAAAAATCCGGACGGCTCTTTACAGAACCAATTGCTTGAAAATAAGCCCGGCACCCAGGAAGTAAATTTAAAGGCATTTTCAAATACAATTACGCTAATGCACTCTCATTATGATGGCCTCTATCCTATATTTTCTCCGGGCGACATCCTATTATTCAATCAATGGATCGTCTGGGCCCAGAACTGGAATTCAGTAGCAACCAACAATCCTAAGATTCCCTTAAATGATCTTACTTTTACGTTAGTTACCAGTAATGGCAATTATTCTTTTAACTTTGATGGAACTGATGTTACAGCTCTACCCAATTATACGGCAGAAGAATTTAAAAATCTAAATGTTAAATATGGTAGTATGTTAAGCGATGCTGTAAGTGTAGGCAATGTAAGCGGAAACGTATCTTATGATATGGAAAAACTGGAAGCGGGATTTCTAAAATTCATGTCTGATAAAATGAATATGACCGGATTAAAATTATATAAAACAACCACAAGCGGTAACTCTGAATTATCCCTAAAAAATGGAAATAGAAAGGAAACCGATTGCCCTAATTAAAATAAATTATGAAACAAATACTATTATTATTGATTATGATTTTTGCAGTTCCATTTAAAGGACAGGTATACCCTCTGAATAACAAAAATAAATCAGATGCTCCAAATGGCTCTTATTTTAAAGATTTAGATGGAGAACTGGATAAATATATTGGTTTATGGAAAGGCAATTGGAATGGTAAAACAGTATACCTAGATTTAAGAAAGTATAAATATAAATTAGGAGATGATTCTAATTACATTTATCAGGATAAGATTTTGGGAGAAAGAAAAATTATTGCCGCTGATGGAACTGTAGAGATAGATAGAATTTCTAACTTTGATAATACTAATTCGGAATTTATAGGAATGGAAATGAGTTTAAAAAATGGAAACTGGAAGCGAATCTATTTTTATCCCAAAAATATGTGTAATAAAATTGCTACTCTGGACATTACAAATTTCACCAATAATCAAATGACATTACATTTTGAGTATGAACCGAGTTTTGTAGATCCCAATTGCCAATATAATGCCTATGTTGATCAATATGGTGATTTTCCTGTTAATTTTCCTAAAGATATAGTCCTTACTAAACAATAGATTATTTAAAAATATTTGATAATAATATTGATTAAAGTCATGAAACAAATACTATTATTATTGATTATGATTTTTGCAGTTCAATTTAAAGGACAGGTATATCCCCTGAATAACAAAAATAAATCAGATGCTCCAAATGGCTCTTATTTTAAAGATTTAGATGGAGAACTGGATAAATATATTGGTTTATGGAAAGGCAATTGGAATGGTAAAACGGTATACCTAGATTTAAGAAAGTATAAATATAAATTAGGAGATGATTCTAATTACATTTATCAGGATAAGATTTTGGGAGAAAGAAAAATTATTGCCGCTGATGGAACTGTTGAAATTGATAGGATTTCAAACTTTAGCAATACAGATTCGGAATTTAGAGGCCTGGGAATAAGTCTTAAAAATACAAACTGGAAAAGATTATATTTTTATCCACAAAATATGTGTATGAAGAAGGCAAATCTAGATATTATAAACTTTACTAATAATCAAATGACTTTACATTTTGAGTATGAACCGAGTTTTGTAGATCCCAATTGCCAATATAATGCCTATGTTGATCAACATGGTGATTTCCCTGTTAATTTTCCTAAGGACATTGTTTTGACTAAGCAATAGTATTATGCTCCTAAAATGGCGGTTTATCTGGTCATGAAAAATATATTTTTATTTATGCTATTTAGTACTTCGATTTTCTGTAAGGCTCAAACAATATCTCTAGATGAATTATCTCAATGTGAAAATAAGCCTGACTGCCCCGATTATGTATACCTTAAGGATATTAATAATAGATTAGATAAGTTTGTAGGGATCTGGAAAGGAACTTATACAGATGGCAGAACTTATGAATTTCACTTTACTAAAAAGCAGAATGATTATACGTTTGGAAAATATTGGGATCTATTAAAAGGAAGACTATTAGTAAAAAATTCTAATAATCAAGAGTTAGTAAATACTCTTAACTTTTCAGACGAAAATGTTAGATTCAGTGGATTTATTTTTGATAAGAGCTTGAAAAAATATCAGATGTATTATTCAGGTAATGCAGCCTGCAATGATAAAGGCTATGTATACCTTTCTTTCCCTGATTCTAATAATTTAAATCAAATGAAACTTGTTTTTATGCAGGACATGGATATTGTCTCTAAATGTCCGGATGGATACAAAACAGTGATTCCCGATGCCAAAGGAATTATTTTAACTAGGCAATAGGACAAACCCTATGATACTGAGAAGCCAGTTCAAAAGAGCTGGCTTCTATTGTATACTTGAGATCTTTATTTAAATCTTATCCGTTTAATTAAGGTTTTATTAGTTCTAAGCCAGCATCCTGTGCGCCTTTTTCACCCCTTCTACCAGCAGATCAATTTCTTCAAATGTATTGTATACAGCAAAGCTGGCCCTTACGGTTCCGGCAATGTTAAAGAAGCTCATAATAGGCTGGGTACAATGATGTCCCGTCCGTACGGCAACACCCATTTTATCGAGGATCATTCCCACATCAGAGGATATCCCGACACCCTCCAGATTAAATGAAACGACCCCGGTTCTAACTGCTTTTTCAGCATATACTTTGATATAGTCAAGCTCCAAAAGCTTTCTCTGGGCGTATTCCAGCAAAGCATTTTCGTGCTGTTGAATATTTTCCTGCCCCACCTGCTCGATAAAGTCTATCGCTGCACCCAGAGCGATATTCCCGCCGACGTTAGGCGTTCCTGCCTCATACTTGAATGGAAGCCCCGCATAGGTGGTTCTTTCAAAAGAACAGGTTGCAATCATTTCACCACCGCCGTGGAAGGGCGGAAGTGATTCAAGGATCTGCTGCTTTCCGTACAGAATTCCCGTGCCCATAGGCGCATACATCTTATGTCCGGAAAAAACGTAAAAATCACAGTCCAGCTTCTGAACATCAAGCGTAAAGTGCGGAGCAGCCTGCGCGCCATCAATAACGATATAGGCACTGGTATTTTTTCTTGCTTTGGCTATGATTTCCTCTACAGGATTCACTACGCCCAAAGCATTGGAAACATGGTTAACGGAAACTACTTTTGTCCTTTCATTGAAAAGTGTATCCAGCTCACCAATCTGAAGCACTCCGTTTTCATCCATCGGGATCACGCGGAGTTTAGCACCCTGTCCTCTCACACAGCAGCTGCCATGGAACAATGTTCGAATGGTGCTCAAGATAAGAGATAACTATTTCATCATCTTCCTTCAGCTTTTGGGTAAGTATATAAGAGATCAGGTTGATGCCTTCCGTAGTTCCTTTGGTAAAAATAACTTCAAAATCATGTTTGGCGTTGATGAATTTCTGTATTTTTCTCCTGGACAGCTCCATCTCTTCCGTAGCCAGCTGGCTCAGGGTATGGATACCCCGATGCACATTGGCATTAAGCTCTGTATAATAGGTATTCCAGACTTGAAGAACTGAATCCGGCTTCTGTGAAGTCGCTGCATTATCCAGATAAACCAGAGGTTTACCGTTCACTTCCCGGTTAAGTATGGAAAACTGATTTCTTATTTCCTGAATGTCAAGCATTATTACAATTTTATATTACGTCCTTATTTAGAACACTTCAAATTTACGGCTTTTTTTCTGAAAGGGAGAATGAGGCAGGAGGCTGATTGTTGTCAGTTGATAGAAAGATTCGATGGCCGGAAGCAAAATCACCTATCTGCTTTCACGTTTACCTCCAACGAAAAAAACCTGCCAACGAATTGACAGGTCCTATATTATATCATAAGATATTTCTTATTCTGCTGCAGTTTCTTCAGCTGCAGGAGCTTCTCCTTCTACTCCTTCTTCTTCATCCTCGTCATCCTGAGCTGCTGCTCCTCCCTTCATTGCATTTCTAGACATCTTAACAGCTACTACTACTGCATTATCTGGGTGCATGAAAGAATATCCTTCAGTCTTGATCCCTCCGATGTATAGTTTGTTACCGATTCTTAGCGGAGTTACGTCCACAACGATCTCATCAGGTAAGTTAGCTGGAATAGCTTTTACTTTCAGTTTTCTGAAAGACTGACGTAAAACACCACCGGCAACTACCCCTTTTGAACGTCCTGTGATTCTTACAGGAACTTCCATAATTACAGGCTTATCTTCTGCCAACTGATAGAAATCAGCGTGAAGGATTTTGTCTGTAATCGGGTGAAACTGAATATCCTGAAGAACAGCCGGAATTGTTTGACCATCAACCTCAATAGATACCGTGTGTGCTTCAGGAGTATATACCAAACCTTTGAACGCTTTCTCTTCAGCAGAGAAGTTCAATGGCTCACCACCTCCATAAACAACACAAGGAACTAATTCAGCATCACGTAAAGCTTTTGTAGACTTTTTGCCCACGCTTTCTCTTTTTGTACCTTGAATTGTAATAGATTTCATTTATAAAAATTTAAAAAATTGTTTCAAAAATTATTTTGCAAACCTGTAATAATCAATTAGATAATAAATTTACTACTGATTGATCTGTGCTCATGCACCATCTTCATTACGTCTGCGAATAATGCGGCGCAAGATAGCACTTTTATTTTAGATGACAAATTATTTTTCACAGGAATTGAGTCAGTTACAATAACTTCCATCAGTTTGGAATTCTCAATATTGTCATAAGCCTTTCCTGAAAGAACACCGTGGGTAGCCATCGCTCTTACGCTTTTTGCTCCTTTTTCAATCAGAATATCTGCAGCTTTGCACAGGGTACCTGCAGTGTCGATCATATCATCGATAAGGATCACATTTTTTCCTTCCACATCACCGATAAGGAACATTTCCTCAACAACATTCGCCTTTTTTCTTTCTTTGTAAGCAATCACCACGTCAGCACCCAAATGGCCGGCGTAGTTTTTAGCCCTTTTTGCTCCTCCCATATCCGGAGAGGCAATGGTAAGGTTTTCAATATTCATGTTTCTGATGTAATCCACGAAGATCGTAGAAGCATAGAGATGGTCAACAGGAATTTCAAAGAACCCCTGGATCTGGTCTGCGTGAAGGTCCATGGTCATGATGCGGGTAGCTCCGGCAGCAGTAAGAAGATTAGCCACCAGCTTTGCCCCGATCGGCGCTCTCGGCTTATCTTTACGGTCCTGTCTTGCCAGCCCGAAATAAGGGATTACTACTGTAATATTTTTTGCAGATGCTCTTTTTGCAGCGTCAATCATCAGCAAAAGCTCAAGAAGGTTATCTGCAGGCGGGAAGGTAGATCCAATCAGGAAAACTCTGCCCCCTCTTACGGAATCATCCAGAACAGGCTCAAATTCCCCGTCACTGAACTCCTGAAAGTTGATTTTACCAAGGCGCTGCCCGTAATGTTCGGCAATTTTCTCTGCCAGGTCCTTGCTTGTTCTTGTACTAAATAGATAAGTTAACTGATCAGCCATTTTTACTTTTTAAAAGATTTTGCAAATTTAAAAAAAAACCACAAGAATTACTCTTGTGGCTTCTAAGTTTTTAAGAACTCAATATTATGGGAACTTAACGCCCGAATATTTATTAGGATCTACCTGCGGTAAGGTTGATTTATACTTTGAATTAATTGCTTTGATAAATTCATTGGCGATAAAAGCATATCCTCTGCCGGTAAGGTGGACACCATCCAGAGAGAAAGCTCCCCCGCTCACGAATTTAGGCCGTATACTTCACACCATCATAAGTGATGCCTGATTTCCCGTTAAGCTCAAGCATTTTAGCATTTGAATCTACAAAAGCCAGCCCGTAAGTATCGGCAAGTGTCCTGATAGAACTATTATACGCATCTATGGTCGTTTTTACATAACCTGCTTCTGTTTTTGTTAAAACATGCTGGTTCTGCAGCGGATAAGAAATTCCATAGATATTTATCGGAGAAGGCACTCCCGCAGCAGTAGTCCCGATTACGGAACTTGTGGTAAGAAGGAGGTAATCTTCTGCCGTTGCCTGCCTTGCCTGCCCGTAAATCTGCCCAAAAGCCGTTGCTGTTGCCAGTCCCAGGGAAGGCGTTAAAGCAGCAGTCAGCTGAGCGGAAAGATCCTGAAGTGAATTATCTTTAATCAAAACCGGGTTTGCGGATGTAGAAGAAAGAAGATTGATCCTGTCCCCGGCCCCGAAAGCGGTAAGCGCCTGCTTTAACGGGCCATAAAGGCTCGTATTCAGTGTGGTAATATTGGAACCCAGTACTGCAGGAGTAAGAGGGTTGTAAGGAACAGTTGTAAAATATGGAATTGACGTTACATAAGGTATATTAGCAATTACACCTTTGGTACTTCCAACACTTTTAAGTCCATCCAGAACAGCTTTGATGGAACCGGCCACTACAGTCGGGTCTGAGATATCATTAGACTTGTACAGTGCCGGACTTGTTCCCGTCCCGGTCTGTACCGTGGCTGCAGTATAAGTGGTTACACCTCCTGTCGTCTGAGAATTCGTTCCTCCATTAACAGCGTAAAACAGTACATCATTATTCCCTATCCAGAGCGAGAAAAACGTAGGGCTCTGAGCCATCGCATCTGCCAGGACAGAAGTTGTTGAAGAAGAAGCAAACCTCACGAAGTAAGGGTTGGCTGTTCCTGTAGCAAGGCCGGCAAGGCTACCATACCCTGGTGCTACCAAATGGTAAGACTTTGCTCCCGGTACTCCCATGTTCTGATATGGCCTTCCGGAAGAAACATTATCTAAAGCCGCTCCTGCAGCACTCGGAACCGGTGTCAGACTCCCGTTAACCAGCTGAAGGGTAAGTTTACCTGCAAATCCCGGCAGGCCTGTAAATCCACCGGTATTGTTTGGCATCAAAGGCTGCTTAAAGTCTCCTCCTCCTGCAAGTTTCATCTGTGCAGCGATCATGGAAGGATAAGATTCATTTTGCCCATCCAGATATAAAGCTCCATCCCTGTATCCTGAAGTCAGGGAATTTCCAAGGGCAACGTAGGTCTTGAAATTGGCTTCTCCACTGGTTACGACAATATCTTTCACATCGGTATCAAAGTCATTCTCGCAGCTAGTTGTAAAAAGAAGTGCTGAGACAGCTATCGTAGATATTATAATTTTTTTCATAGTTTTCAATTAAAAAGGATTGTAAGATAAACCTAACCCTGCATAGAATGCAGTTGCCTTAGCCTGGCCATACAGACCGATAGTGGAATTTTTAACATCTCTTGCCTGAGGCATGGCGTATCCTCCGGAAACATCAATTCCGAACTGCTTCACCTTAAAGCCTACCCCGCCAGTTACCACATAAGTATTGAAAGACGGCGTTTCAGGAATGAAATGATCATCAGTATAAGGCGATTCATCATAATATGCTCCTAAACGGCCATAAATCATATCTGTAAAGGCATACTGGGTACCCAATCTGAATGTTTTGGAATTCCTGAAGTTTTTAGGTGCTACCAAAACCGTAGGGTCAGCCTGGTTTCCTACCGGGGCTTTATCGAAATCAAGTGTCAGCTTGGAATACCTTTCCCAGCCGTGGTAATTAAAGTCAGCAGATACCAACCATTTCGGGGTTACTTTATAGGTAAGACCTATCGTATATTCTTCTACTAAAGGCAGTGTAGCCGTAAAACGATCCTGTCCTGACTGGTCCAGTCCTAAAAGAGGATAGATAGATTGTGACGGGAACCTAAAAGTAGCTGTTCCGTTCTTCGCTTTCATATCTACCGGTGAACGGTAAGCAACACTTACATCAAGTTTAGGATCCGGCCTGAAATAGAAACCGAAACCATACCCATGACCGCTTGCTTTTTCGTCATTAATGTTTACCTGACCGCCAAACTGAGTCACTGCTTTATCCCAGTCTACTTTTCCTTTAGCATAAATGTAGCTGGCTCCGAAAGATACCCAATCTGCCATTTTAACGGAAATCATTGGCTGGAAGTAAAAACTCTTCAGCTCAAGCTTCTGCACCAGTTCTTTTCCTTCCCAGTCATTCGGGTACTGAATGGTACTCCCGAAAGGCGTGGAGAAGCTGAATCCAATGGATAATTTGTCAATTGGTTTATATGCTACAGCAGCATAGATAGGCGTCCCGATCGGGTTATCCGTCTGTGTGCTCTGCAGTGTATTCAGGTTCTGGAAAGTCACTTTATTGCCTGCAGCAAAACCTCCTGCAGCAATACTCAGTTTCGAAGGAATGAAAGACATTCCGGCAGGGTTGAAAAATGCAACACTCGCATCTTCAGCATGGGCACTGGTATGAGCCATTGCCAATTGTTTTACCCCCTGCAAGGAAACCCTAAAGCCCCCAGCATAAGACATAACACCCGCCAACAAAGCCGTTGATATTATTAATTTTTTCATAGACTATTATTATATAAAGTCAAATATAAAATTATTTTACATACAACTGTTAATCTTTCTTAATTTTTTAAACAATAACCATTATTAAAATTATGTTTAAAATAACATATTTAAAACACTATTTATAACTAATTGTAAAACAGATAATTAAAAAGCAAAAATCTTTAGAACATATATTATGTTTAACATTAAACAATTATCCGGGCGAATATTTGAGTTTTTTCAGGAGATAAAATAAAATATCCTAAATTTGCAAGATTAAATATATAACATATGAGTTGTGGATGCAAAACATCCGGCGATTCTGCCCATTCATGCGGACCAAAGAAAACCGCGAGTGGCTGTGAAAATGTAAATACCTGTGGTAATAGTTATAAATTAAGTGTTTTCGACTGGCTGTCTAACATCAACAACCCCGCTCCCAACAGGTGCGATTTTGTAGAAGTTAGATTCAAAAATGACAGAAAATCGTTTTATAAAAATGTCAATAATATTCCGTTACATATAGGTAGTGTAGTCACAGTAGAATCAAGCCCGGGACACGATGTAGGCGTAGTAAGCCTCACCGGAGAATTAGTAAAGATTCAGATGAAAAAGAAGAGATTTTCAGAAGAATCTGCACTTAAAATATACCGACAGTCTAACCAAAAAGATATCGAAGTCTGGCAGGAGGCCAGAAAAAAAGAGGATAGCGTAAAAATAGAAGCCCGAAAAATCGCACACAGGCTCGGACTTGAAATGAAAGTTACCGATGTTGAGTATCAGGGTGATGCTTCAAAAGTAACCTTCTATTACACAGCCGATAACCGTGTTGATTTCAGGCAGCTGATCAAAGATTATGCTGCTGCATTCAGAACAAAAATCGATATGAAACAGATCGGTTTCAGGCAGGAGGCGGCTAAAGTAGGCGGTATCGGATCCTGCGGAAGGGAACTCTGCTGTTCTACCTGGCTTACGGATTTCCGTTCCGTAAACACCAATGTAGCCCGCTACCAGCAGCTCAGTATCAACCCGCAAAAGCTTGCAGGCCAGTGCGGAAAGCTGAAATGTTGTCTTAATTACGAGCTGGACAGTTACCTGGATGCCCTGCACGATTTCCCGCCTTCGTCTACCACTTTGGAAACAGAAAAAGGAAAAGCCTTCTGTATTAAGATCGACGTTTTCAAAAAGAAAATGTGGTTTGCCTATGTAGAAAACTCTATCGCATGGTATGATTTTGATATAGACCTGGTAAAAAAACTGATTTCGAAAAACAAAAGGGGTGAAAAAGCGCTTCCTCTTGAAGAACTGAAACAGCCTGAAACGTCTTTCCAGAGCATTGACCTGATTCAAGAGAATAATGTTGACCGCTTTGAGAAAAAGAAAAGCAGAAACAGAAACAAACCGAATAATAATAATCAGCAGAATCAAGGCCAGAGAAAAAGCAGGCCTGAAAAGTCTGAAAATCCTAATTCACAGTCCGGTAACCGACAGCCTAAACCTCAGCAACAGCAGCAAAAGGTGCAGAAAACACAGCCTGAAAAAACAGAGGTGAGCAATAGTGCTGATAAAAAACCGGCAAAGAAAAACTTCAAAAAGAAATATCCTCCTAAAAAAGACAGAAATGCGTAAAATGTTGGGATTATTACCGCTTGTCCTTTTCTTTAGCTGTCATGCTCCGGAAGGAGATATTAAGATGAATTCCATTGATAATAAGTGGAATAAGAAAAGTGAACAGAAATTTAATCTTGAGATTACAGATCCGCAGAATCCTAAAAATATTATATTTGTCGTAAGAAATAACAATGATTACCCTTACAGCAATATAAGGTTTATTGTCAATTTCACCAATCTTCAGAATAAGAAAAAGGAGACGGATACATTGAATTATGTTCTTGCCAAACCTAATGGCGAATGGCTGGGAACAGGATTCGGAGATACTAAGGAAACCCTTTTTCAATATCGGCTGAATTACCGTTTTCCGTCCAAAGGAAAATATGAAATCGGCCTTATCCAGGCAATGAGGAATGATACACTGCCAGGAATTGAAGATGTTGGCGTAAAAATAGAAACGGCTAAACCGTAATCATACATGGAAGAAAACAAGCAAAATACGGGAAGCAGAGGAAAAACATTCCCGCTTCCTCCCAAAAAGAAAAAAGACACCTCATGGAAAAAATGGGCAAGGCTAATCTGGGTCGGGCTTATTGTGGTTGTCTTAGGGATTTCAGGGCTTTTTTTCGCAGTTTCGCAAGGATTCCTTGGCGAAATGCCTGATGTAAAAGAACTTGAAAACCCTGATATTTATGTGGCCTCTGAAATCTATTCTGCAGACGGCGTACTTCTGGGTAAATTTGAAAAAGAAAAAACGCAGCCCATTGCGTATAAAGACCTTCCTCCCTATCTTATATACGCCCTTCAGGCCAAAGAGGATGAACGGTTTAAAGAACACTCCGGGATAGACCTTCAGTCCGTTGCCAGAGCTGTAGTATACGGCGGAGGAAGAGGTGGTGGATCTACGATTACCCAACAGCTGGCCAAGTTGCTTTTTACCGGTACTGCATCCCAGAACAAGCTGCAAAGAGGCTTCCAGAAGCTTAAGGAATGGGTAGTTGCCGTAAGCCTTGAGAAAAGATACACCAAAGAGGAAATCGTTACTTTATATTTTAACAAGTTTGACTTCCTGTATAATGCTAACGGCATCGAAATGGCGTCGAAGATTTACTTTAACAAGACGACCAGCCAGCTTACCTTACCAGAGGCAGCCATGTTTGTGGCCATGCTGGAAAACCCGGTGAAAAACAATCCGATGAGGAATCCGGAAAGAGCCAAGGAAAGGAGGAATGTAGTGCTGGAACAAATGCTGAAAACGGGATATATCGATCAGGAAACTTATAATAAGGCGATAGAAACACCTATCTCCCTGGATTACCACCCGATTAAAAACATCAGCGATGACTATTCCGCATACTACAAGTTTTATCTTAAAAAGGAAATCGACGAGTATCTTAAGGAGTATGAAAAGGCAAACGGGAAGAAACTCAATCTATACAAAGACGGGCTTAAAATTTATGTTACCCTTGACTCCAAAATGCAGAAGTATGCGGAAGAATCGATCAAGGAACATTTAACAGACTTGCAGAAAAGGTTCGATGCAGAACAGAGAGGCCGTAAGACCCGTCCGTTCTATTACATCAGCAGCAAACAGATCAATGATATCATGGTTCAGGCCATGAAAAGAACGGGTCGTTATAAGCAGCTCAAAGCTGCCGGTGTTTCTGAAGATTCTATCATGATGGAATTCCATAAACCTATCAAAACATCACGCTTTACCTGGAACGGTGAGGAAGAGGTGGAAATGTCACCTTGGGACTCTATCCGTTATCATAAGCAGATTGCACAGGCAGGACTTATGTCTATGGTTCCTGCAACCGGTGAGATCAAAGCCTGGGTAGGTGGTATCGACTGGCAGCATTTCCAATATGACCACATCAAGCAGGGTAAAAGACAGGTAGGTTCAACCTTCAAACCTTTCGTTTACGCCACTGCAATTATGAAATTAGGAATGACTCCTTGTTCGGTAGTTTCTAATGCCAGCTTCAACAAAGGCACCTATCATGTTCCTGGAAGAGGTGGCATGATTACGCTGAAAGATGCACTCGCTCATTCCCAGAACCCTGTAGCACTAAGGCTTGCTGAAATGGCCGGTACACAAAGTGTGATCCAAACAGCAAGAGATCTTGGGGTAACAGAGGATATTTCCACAAGTCTACCGATGGCATTGGGTTCTTCAGATATTACCATTTACGAAATGCTTGGAGCCTACAGTACATTTGCCAATTATGGAAATTACAATAAACCGGAAATGATCTGGAGGATTGAAGATGCAAACGGAAGGATCATAAAAGAGGTAAATGTTGAGCCGAAAGAAGTTATGAACCCTCTGTATGCTTATACCATGATTGAACTGATGAAAGGTGTAGCACAGTATGGTACGGCTTCCGGAGAATTAGGAAGGAAAGGAATCTCTAAAAGCATAGAAATTGCCGGTAAAACGGGAACTACCCAGAACAACTCAGACGGTTGGTTCATGGGAATTGTTCCGAAGCTTGCTACCGGAACATGGGTAGGCTGGGAAGATCGTGCCACCCACTTCCTGGGAACAGGAGAAGGACAGGGAGCCAAAATGGCTTTACCGATCTGGGCCATCTACATGAAAAAAGTATGGGCAGACAAAAGCCTGAAAGTTTCCCCGGATGACAAATTTGTGAAACCATCAGAATGGAAGGACGGATGTTCCGACCTGAAAGGCCTGCGTTCCGGATACGGAGACGACGGAGGACTTCAGACCCTGGATGAAATTAAAAATCCTAAACCTGTTGAACCATCCAAATCTTCTTCAGACAAAAAAGAGGAAAACGTGAATGAAAATCTTAACAAAGGAGAAGACGTAGACTTTAACAAATAAAATATCACACATACATATCAAAGACCTTTCAGTCATATGAAAGGTCTTTGATTATTAATATATTTGAGGTATGAATACAGATCTGATACAACAACCTTTCATAAAAAAATTCCCGGGAGATTTTTCAGGGAATCCCGTGCAGAGAAATACCCCTAAAGTTTTGTTTGCAACAATTCCCCCGGCAGGTTTTGAAAACCCGGAACTGATTATTTTTAATCATCAGCTTTCCGGGGAAATAGGCTTGGGAAAATTTGAAGACAAAGACCTCAATTTCCTGGCCGGGACAAAACTTCCGGAAAATATACAGACTTATGCCACGGCCTATGCCGGACATCAATTTGGAAACTGGGCTGGACAACTGGGAGATGGCAGAGCAATCTTTGCCGGAGAAATCACCAGTGCGGATGGAAAGAAAACAGAGCTTCAGTGGAAAGGTGCCGGCGCCACTCCTTACTCACGGCATGCAGACGGAAGGGCCGTCCTCCGATCATCAGTACGGGAATACCTTATGAGTGAAGCGATGTACCACCTGAATGTTCCCACAACAAGAGCCTTAAGCCTGGCTTTCACAGGTGAAGACGTGGTACGTGACATGATGTACAATGGAAATCCTCAAAAAGAAAAAGGCGCTGTTGTAGTCCGTACCGCAGAGAGCTTCCTTCGTTTCGGGCATTTTGAACTGCTGTCTGCCCAGAGGGAATACACATTGTTGCAGCAGCTTGCAGATTTCACGATTAACAATTACTTTCCTGAAATTACGTCCGAAGGCACTGAAAAATACAAAGACTTCTTTAAAAGAATCTCTGAACGTACTGCTGACCTTATGGTGGAATGGCTTCGGGTAGGCTTTGTACACGGCGTCATGAATACCGATAATATGTCCGTCCTGGGGCTTACTATCGATTATGGTCCATACTCCATGCTGGATGAATATGATCTCAATTTTACCCCTAATACAACCGACCTTCCGGGAAGAAGATATGCTTTCGGTCAACAGGGGCAGATTGCTCAATGGAACTTATGGCAACTGGCCAATGCGCTGTTCCCGCTGATCAATGATGAAAAGTTTTTGGAGGATACCCTGAATGGCTATGGCGATTACTTCTGGGCATCGCATGACCGTATGCTGTGCAGGAAGTTCGGTTTTGATACATTGATAGAAGGCGATGATGAATTTTTCACCAACTGGCAGGGGCTTATGCATGAACTACAGCTGGACTATACCCTGTTTTTCAGCCAACTTGAAAAGGCAAAAACTGGAGAAAGTTTACCAAAAGAAGCTTTTGAATCTGTTTCTTATGCTATGCTCGATGACGAAAAAAGCTCTAAGCTCAATCACTTTTTGGGAGTGTATCAGGAAAGGCTTTCCAAAAACATCATTTCACGACAGGAATCTGTTGACATCATGAAAGCTACCAATCCAAAATTTGTTTTAAGGAATTATCTTCTTTATGAATGCATAGAAGAGATCGATCTGGGTAAGACAGATCTGCTGAAAAAATTAATAAACGCTTTAGAAAACCCTTATCAAAAGCTGTATCCTGAGCTATGTGTGAAAAGGCCTTCCGGGTATGATGGAGTTTCCGGATGTTCTATGCTATCTTGTAGTTCGTAATACTCATGACATTTCTTGTGATTTTATTACTATAAATGAAGTTTTATTATTAAATTTAACCAAAATTTTTATTATGAAAAAACTTCTACTATCTTTAAGCGTATTGCTATCAGGAATAGCTGCTCATGCCCAAACAACATTGCTCAATGAGGGATTTGAAACTTACACTAATTTTGCCATTACCGGTTTTGGAAATTGGCTGACTTTAGATCTTGATGGCTTGAATACTTATACCGGTGGTGGACCGGTAATTAATGGATCTACTAGCTGGAGTCCAAACTGGGCTAATGCCGGAGATCCTATGGCTTTTCAGATTTTTAATCTTTCAGCCAGTAATGCTACCAATAATCTTACTGCTACCCCAGGTGTTGATGAAGAAGTAAGGGATTTCACGCCACATAGTGGACAAAAATGCGCTGTGTCCTGGGCGGGAGTACCGGCAGGAAGTGTTACGGCAAATAATGACTGGTTAATCTCCCCTCCTGTAACGTTGGGAACCAGTTCTAATGTACTCACTCTTTGGGTAAAGGCTCTTTCACCTTCTTATAATGAAAGCTACAGAATCGGAGTTTATGTTGGTAATGGAACGCCGACCTCTTCAGCGAACTTTACGATCATCTCATCACCTGCTCTTTCAACTGCTACTTATGCGAACTGGCAACAAATAACGCGCAGCCTTGATGCCTACGCAGGACAAACCGTTAGAATCGGTATTCAATATGCATCTGCCGATAAATATATGTTAATGGTTGATGATGTGAAAATCACGGCTTCTGGAACCCTTGGAACAAACGAAGCAAGCTCAAAATCAAAATCCCTAAGCATCTATCCTAATCCTGCTAAAGGAGAGGTAAATATCAAAACAGATAAGAAGATCAAATCTTCTTCGGTGCTTGATATTTCAGGAAGAACAGTACTGAGTTCAACTGCACAGAAAGTAGATGTCTCTTCCCTTCCAAAAGGAACCTATATGCTGCAGGTTGAATTTGCAGACGGAACATCATCTGCAGAAAAGCTAATTAAAGAATAGTTATAAAACATTATAGATCATATAAGTCCACCAATTTAGGTGGACTTTTTCTTTTACTGCAATGAATTTTACAGCGGCGTCTCAATTAACTATAATATGAATCTGACTTTCTATAAATCGATTCATAGATTTGTATTAGAACAATCCATGTCAATTCATTCCTATCAGTACTGATGTCAGTAAATTTTTCTTACTCACATTCTGCATTTCGATATCTACATTTAAGCGATAATTGCTCTTTTTCAGAAAAAGCATCGATCAATATCCAGAGATTTAGTAAAAACCTGTTCAAGATGATAGAGATGCAACAATCCAGACCGGTTTTTATTCTATTTTTGCATAAATTTTCAGAGGTGTCAAAATTCAAAACAAAATTCGTTGATTTTATAAAGCTGACATTCCCTTCATCAGGTAGTGAGCTTCTTATATTCCTGTTCTTCCTGTTATCATATGGTTACCTGGGAACTTATATTGCCCTCAATTACAGAATCATTTTTGATGACAGAATCCCTTGGGATGCTTATTTCAGTTTTGACAACCGTTCTATTGTAATGACCGGAGGAAGTTTTGAAAGGCATCCCCTGTCTTATTATTTCTTTAACTGGATGAGAATTATAGCCTTGTGGGTATCTGACGGAAAAACAGATGCCATTTTCCGGTTGGTATTAGCCTGGTTCAGTAATATTGCAGTCTCACTTAGTGTCCTTCAGGTGTTTAAATACCTTAAGAATATCATCAGCCTGCCTCTAACTATGAGTATCTTGCTGGCTTTATTTTTCGGGTTATTTTCAACGACCATGATCCTTTCATTTACTCCTGAAAACTTTACCTATACGTTGTTTTTACTGACTTTATACAACCATTATTCAGCAAAACAGTTAAAGAATGAAAAAAAGATTTCTGTTTTTGCCATGGCTGCTTCAGGCATTGCTATAGGCGGAATAACCATCACCAATATCGTAAAGGTTTTTATCCCGGTCCCGTTCGAGAAGGGATTATATAGAAGCTGGAAGAAACTAGGCAATGCGACCTTAAGAATTGCCGTTACCTGCATATGTTTTGTCCTGTTATACCTGAACAGGATCAACTTCAATTACCATAATATCTTCAATAAAACCAGCGAGCAGTATGAGAAGTTTTCTAACGTCCATTCAACGCCGCTCTGGGATATGGTCATGTCATATTTTTTTGGAGGGAATATCCTGTTTTCGAATTTTATCATTCGTGATAAACACAATATGAAAGGATTTGAATTCAAGGGATTGATTATGGATGTCTATTCATCCTGGATACCCTACATTTTCATAACGGCTTTATTGCTGCTGGTTTTCTGGAGCTATTTTAAAAATTTCGGCAACAGAATGGTTCAGGTGCTGATGATTTCCTTCCTTTTTGATATTTCAATCCATTGCTTTTTAAAGTTCGGCCTGCATACAGGATATATTTATGGAGGGCACTTTGTCTTTGTGTATCCTCTTTTGTTGGGATGGCTGCTGTACAGCTACAGGAAATCACCGGCCTGCTTATCATCCTTTATGTTGGTAATTGCGCTTCTTCTGGTATATCTGGCCTGCAATAATATCTACCGGATGTCTGAATTTTTCTGGTTTTTGGATCTGTATTATGCATAAAGAAACGGCTGGCCAATGGCCAGCCGCTCATATATCTTCTTAAATTAAACCGTTTATTTGGCTTCTGCACAGAAAATCCTGTACTGCACTGCAGCTGCCGACTTGAAATACTCCCTTATTTTAGCAAGGTCACCGGCTGCGCTCTGCTTGGTAAAATAGCTTCCTGCAAGAATTTTGTAATTTGGCCTCAGGGAAGCATCGGTTTCTACTTTCAGATTGGGAAACCTTTTTCTGAAATAAGCCTTTACCTCATTGGCTTCGTCATTGCTCTTCACGGTTGTGATCTGTATTTTATATCCTAAAATTCTAGGGTTCTTCCTGCAGATTTCTGCATTGGTAAGCTCCCGGTTCGGGACATAAATCTTAGTTGGTTTTGTGAAGGCGCTGTCATCGTTAATGTCTCTTACAGAGCTGCTTCCGGAAGTCCTAGAGCATTTTTCCTCCAGGCTTTCCAATGCTGCATTCACTTTAGAATCCATAGTCATGACAAGTTCAGTACCGGACAATGTATCTCGTTTTACAATCTGTTGTGCATCAATAGTATAAAATGCAAGCATCGATAATACTGAAAATATTTTGATCAAATTTCTCATTTAAACTTGTTTCCGCAAATTTAGACAAATTTAAAAAACTACGCTAAATAGAGTTATTTAGAATCAATACAAATTAAAGTGAAATGATATTTTACCATTTCCTTATGCCGTTAAATTCCTGTTAAATATATTATTTTTGCGGAATTGATTGAATGTTCAATATTTACTAACATAAGATAATTTAAATGATTAGTTGGAGAAAGCATTATAAAAAAACGTTGATTGCAATAGGACTATTGTTATCAACCAGTGCTTCAATTTACGGGCAAGACGGCGATCCTAAAAACGGCGAGAAACTTTTCAAAGCGAATTGTACGGCATGTCACGCGCTGGATAAACAAGTTGTAGGACCACCTCTTAAAGGGGTTGTAGAACGAGTGAAGACAGAAGGTGGTGTAGACAAAGATTGGCTTCACAAGTGGATCAAAAACAACAAAGAGCTCAGAGCTTCCGGAGACAAGTATGCCAATGAGATTTTTGAGAAGTACAACAAGACTGAAATGCAGGTCTTTCCTAATCTTTCAGACAAGGACATAGACGACATTTTAGCGTATACAACTAATCCTCCAGCACCGGAGCCGGCAACAACCGATGCTGCCAAAGACACAGCTGCTGCCGGAACGGCCAATGCAGCCCCACAAAGCTCTACTACTACCAATATAGTAATCATTTCACTTTTAGCGATTGCAGGACTTCTAGTCTGGATCTTGTTAAAACTAAGACAATTAGTAAAACTGGGTCAGTCTGAAGAATTATCCGGACTTAATGAGACCAGGGTTCGCTCTTTCCGTGAAATCTATGAAAAGTATCATTATGTAGGTAAGGCTTTACTGGCGATATTAGCCATCCTTGCTGCTTATGGCGTATGGAACTGGCTGATGTGGATCGGGGTTTACAAAGGCTACAAACCTGAACAACCAATCTACTTCTCGCACAAGATTCACGCAGGAGAACAGAAAATCGACTGTCAGCTATGTCACTCCAGTGCCAAGTACGGTAAAGTATCTGAAATCCCATCGATGAACGTTTGTATGAACTGTCACAGAACGATTTCCGAATACAATGCAGATCACTACATGGAGCCAGGAAAAGATAAGGCATTCTATGACGGGGAGATCCAGAAGATTTACGCAGCGACGGGCTGGGATGCTCAGAAACAGCAGTATACCGGTAAGACACAGCCGGTTGAATGGACCAGAATCCACAACATGCCGGATTTCGTATACTTTAACCATGCACAGCACGTAGTAGCCGGTGAACAGGCAATCATCAATTCTTTCAACAAAAAGAACCCTAATAACAAAATTGATGTGGTATGTAAAGCTTGTCACGGTAAAATAGATACCATGAATGTTGTTCAGATGGCCAATGACTTTACGATGGGATGGTGTATTGAGTGCCACAGAACTACTGAAGTTGATATGAACAACGGTTATAATAAAGAGTACTTCAAGAATCTACACGAAAAACTGAAAAAACAATACCCTAAAGACGGTGGTAAGATTACTGTAGATGCAATTGGAGGTATTGAATGTGGTAAATGTCATTATTAATAACTAAAAATTAGAAGTATAAATGGCTTCAAACAAAATACAATTTAGAAGTATTCATGAACTTAAAGACCCGGCTTTAAACAATAAGCTGGCTCAAAAAGAGTTCCAGGAAGAAATTCCGGTAGAAGATTTTCTCGGAGATGCTGAAAAGAACGGATCTAGTACTTCAAGAAGAGACTTTTTAAAACTATTAGGTTTCTCTACTGCAGCGGTAACCCTTGCTGCGTGTGAAGCTCCGGTAATCAAAACGATTCCTTATGTGGTAAAACCGCATGACATCATCCCGGGGATTCCTAATTATTACGCTTCAACATATTTCGACGGTTTTGATTTTGCCAGCGTTTTGGTAAAAACCAGAGAAGGAAGACCTATTAAGATCGAGCCTAATACTGCTGCTGGAGATTTGGGTAAAACCAATGCAAGAGCTCAGGCAAGCGTTCTTTCTTTATATGACAACGATAAAGTAAAACAACCTAAGCTTGACGGGAAGGATGAAACTTTTGACAAAGTAGATGCTTTTATCCTTAAAGGTCTTGCAGAAGCAAATACGGCAGGGAAAAAGATTGTGCTTTTATCACACTCTTTGCCTTCGCCTACTTTCAAAAAGTTATTTGCTGAATTCAAGTCAAAATACCCTACCGCGGAACTGGTAACCTACGATGCATTCCCATATGCTGCCGCTTTAGATGCAGCTCAGGAAGTTTTCGGGACCAGAGCATTACCAGTATACGATCTTAGGGGAACTGAATTGGTGGTAGGTTTCCAGGCAGACTTCTTAGGAGACTACAATGCGTCAAGCCTTGAGTCCTCTTACGCAGCAGCAAGAAAGCCGGGAGCAAACATGCTGAGACATATCCAGGTTGAATCCAATATGTCTTTAACAGGAGCCAATGCAGACTCAAGATACAGATTAAAGCCAAGTGCAGTTAATAAAACATTGGTTGAAGTTTACAATGCCATCGTAGGCGGCGGAACTTCTGACAAAAAACGGCGTCAGAAATTGCTAAAGAACTTCAGGCTAAAGGCAGCAAAGCTGTGGTGTTTGCAGACGGATCCAAAGGTGCTCAGGTGTTAGCTCATCTGATCAACCAGAAACTAGGTTCTGTAGCATTCACAGGAAAGGCTAATTTCCTTAAGGAATTTGATAAAGCAAGATTCCAGGAATTCCTGGGATGGGTAAATGCTGGACAGGTAGGCGTATTGATCGCCAACAATGTAGATCCTATTTACTCTTACCACAAAGGTGAGGATTTCAAGAAATCCTTATCTAAAGTTCCTTATGTAGTTGCCATTGCTGATAAGAAAAACGAAATGTACAAAGCAGCGAAAGCTGTCATTCCTGTAGCCAACTGGCTGGAATCATGGGGAGATATCGAGCCTCAGACAGGAATGTATACTTTAATGCAGCCTACCATCCAGAAGATCTACAAATCAAGACAGATTGAAGAATCCCTGTTGGTTTGGAAGAACGGACAGAATAATGCTGCAAAATAAACAACTATTACGATTACCTGAAAGCAAATGCCACTGCTCTGTTAGGAGGCACTTCTTTCAATAAAGCATTATATAACGGATTCAATACTACATCCAACACAACGACTTTATCTTATTCCGGTGGAAATGCCGCTCAGGCATTAGCCGAATTAGGAGGCTTCAAAGCGTCTGACCTGGAATTGGTATTGTATACCAAAACGGCAATGGGAGACGGAACACAGGCCAATAACCCTTGGCTTCAAGAGTTACCGGATCCGTTGACCAGAATGTCATGGGATAATTACCTGACAATATCTCCTAAAGATGCGGAAAGATTAGGCATCGAAAATAACCTTAACGCAAGAATGCAGCTGGACGGGTCCATCGTGAACGTTACAGTGAACGGAGTAACGGTAAAAGATGTTCCTGTATTTATTCAGCCAGGACAGGCAGAAGGGTCTGTAGGGCTTGCCTTAGGTTACGGTAAGAAAAACTCTGGTGCTACTGCAGATACCGGTGTTAATGCTTATCCTTTGTTTGACGGTTCCAACCTCGCCGTATCCAATATCAAAATCGAAAAAACAGGCGAAATGCACCCGTTTGCGGGTATTCAGCTTCAAAACACCCTAATGGGACGTTATGAAATTGCTAAGGAAGTTCCTTTAGCAGATTTCTTAAACGTAGCTTTTGACGATGAGCACCACGGTTGGAACAAGCCTTTGGAATACCATACCATCAGCGGAGCCCTTCCGGCGAGAAAAATTGACCTTTGGGATGCTTTTGATGATACAGACGGGCCTCACTTCAATATGTCTATCGACCTGAACTCCTGTACGGGATGTGGAGCTTGTGTGATCGCTTGTCAGGCAGAAAACAACGTTCCGGTTGTAGGTAAGGATGAAGTAAGAATGTCCAGGGATATGTACTGGTTAAGAATTGACCGTTATTATTCTGCCAAACAGAAGGTAGAGGTATATGAAGGTCTTAAGGAAGGAATGGCGGTGCCTGAACTGTATGGAACAGCATTCAACGGAGAGGGCGGTGCCCTTAACCATCCTGCAGAAAATCCTGACGTAATCTTCCAGCCGGTAATGTGTCAGCACTGTAACCACGCACCATGTGAAACGGTTTGTCCGGTAGCGGCAACATCTCACGGGCAGCAGGGTCAGAACCATATGGCATACAACAGATGTATCGGTACAAGATATTGTGCGAACAACTGTCCTTATAAAGTAAGACGTTTCAACTGGTTTACCTATAACCTGAATGACAAGTTCGACTTCAATATGAACAACGACCTTGGAAGAATGGTACTTAATCCTGACGTAGTTGTAAGAACAAGAGGGGTTATGGAGAAATGCTCTCTGTGTATCCAAATGACACAGACTACCATCCTTGAAGCCAAAAAAGAAGGAAGAGTAGTAAAAGACGGAGAGTTCCAGACTGCTTGTTCAAAAGCATGTACTACCGGTTCTATACAGTTCGGGGACATGAACGACAAAGCATCTGAAGTGAGAAAGCTATATGCTGACAACAGAAGATATTATTTACTTGAAGAGATCGGAACCAAGCCAAACGTGTTCTATCATACTAAAGTAAGAAACAGAGTAGAAAAATAAAGTTTAAATAATAAATAGGTAAAAAATGTCAGGACATTACGAAGCTCCGATAAGGGAACCTCTGATTATTGGTCACAAAACTTATCACGATATCACGGAAGATATTGCACGACCTATCGAAGAAAGAGCAGGTAAACTATGGTGGATCTCATTATACGCTGCCTTGGTTCTATTCATCTACGGATTCGGCTGTATCGCTTACACTATCGGAACAGGTATTGGAGCATGGGGACTTAACAGGACGATTAACTGGGGATGGGACATCACTAACTTCGTTTGGTGGGTAGGTATCGGTCACGCCGGAACCTTAATCTCAGCAGTATTATTATTATTTAGACAACGTTGGAGAATGTCTGTAAACCGTTCTGCGGAAGCAATGACCATCTTCGCGGTAGTACAGGCAGCAATCTTCCCGGTAATCCACATGGGTAGAGTTTGGGTAGGATATTGGGTATTCCCTCTTCCAAACCAGTTCGGTTCTCTTTGGGGGAACTTCAACTCTCCTCTACTTTGGGACGTATTTGCGATCTCTACATATTTCTCAGTATCTACGGTATTCTGGTTTATGGGACTTATCCCTGACTTTGCCATGATCCGTGACAGAGCAAAGACACCTTGGACAAGAAAGATCTACACATTCCTTGCTTTCGGGTGGGGAGGTAAAGCGAAGCACTGGCAGAGATTTGAAGAATTATCTTTGGTACTGGCCGGTCTTGCAACACCGCTTGTATTCTCGGTACACACCACGGTATCCTTTGACTTCGCCACATCGGTAATTAAAGGATGGCACTCTACCATTTATCCTCCGTACTTCGTTGCGGGTGCAATCTTCTCAGGATTTGCAATGGTACAGACCCTGCTGCTTGTAGCAAGAAAAGTATGTCATCTTGAAGAATACATTACTATGTATCATATCGAAATTATGAACATCGTAATCATCCTTACCGGTGGTATGGTAACCGTAGCTTATGCTACTGAATATTTCATCGGATGGTATTCCGGATCCAGATTTGAGGATTTCACATACCTTTCTCCGGGAGCTGCTGTAGGACCATACTGGTGGGCTTTCTGGTCATTGATCATCTGTAACCTTGTTATTCCGGCTTCATTCTGGTTCAAAAAACTGAGAACGAACATTATCTGGACTTTCATTGTTGCCCTGATCATTAACATCGGGATGTGGTTTGAGCGTTTTGATATCATCGTTATCAACCTTTCCAGAGACTATTTACCAAGTTCTTGGACGATGTTTAAGCCAACAATCATTGACGTGGGTGTATATTTGGGAACAATCGGATTCTTCTCTGTATTATTCTTATTGTACGCAAGAACATTCCCTGTAATTGCACAGGCTGAATTAAAATCGATTCTGAAAATCTCAGGTGAAACTTATAAAGCAAAAGAAGGAGATGAGCACCACTAAAATTGTATACGGACTTTATGCTGACGACGACGATTTAATGAACGGCGTTAGAGCATTCAACGATAAAGGAATTAAAATTAACGAAGTATATACTCCGTTCCCGGTTCACGGGCTGGATAAGGCTTTGGGGCTGAAGAAAACAAGAATTTCTGATGCTGCATTCCTCTACGCTCTTTACGGAGTTACGATTGGTGCCACCCTTACATGGTATACCATGAACCATGACTGGCCTCAGAACATCGGTGGTAAACCGGCGTTCGACTGGGCACACAACATGCCTGCATTCGTGGTTCCTATGTTTGAATTAATGGTATTCTGTGCCGCCCACATGATGTCGCTTACCTTTTTGGTAAGAAACAAAATGTATCCGGGAGCGCCTGCGCAGAATCCTGATCCAAGGACTACCGATGATAAATTCATGATGGAATTCGTAACGGATGACGTAGATTCTGTAAAGCAGCTGCTGATAGAAACCGGAGTAGAAGAAATAACTGTTAAAGATGCTTAAGATGAAAAAGAATGTATTAAAAATTACAGCGATTTTAGGTTTAACAACAGTTTTACTTAATTCCTGCGGTCCGAAAGAGAATACACCTCTGGTATATTTCCCGGATATGTATTTCCCGGTAGCCTATGACCCATTGATGAAAGCTCAGGATGCTTATTCTGATCATGAAAATGAAATCCCCGCTTTCGTAAAAAATGATGGAGCAACAGGACTTACACCGGTAGAAGGTACAGTTCCTCAAAATAAAGACGGTATTTTTGAAGAAGGGAAACTTCCTAAAAATGTAGATGAGTATAATGCCGGGTATGATGCTTCAAAGACACTTACCACTTCCCCTCTCAATCCTGCCAATGCAGCAAAAGATCTTGAAAGAGGAAAAATCCTTTTTGACCATACATGTTCTGCTTGTCATGGTGTAGGAGGAGACGGACAAGGTCCAATCGTACAGAGTGGAGCATTTTCGGGAGTACCTAATTATGCAGACAGAGAAATTACTGTAGGATCTGTTCATTATGTAATTACGAACGGTAGAAACGCAATGGGTTCTTATGCAGGACAGCTGAACGCAGGAGACCGATGGAGAGTGGCCATGTATGTGATGAATGCATTTAAAAAGAATGCAGCAGCACCGGCGGCAGCCGCTTCAGGAGCAAAAACAGATTCTACCGCAACTAAAAAATAAGACAAGAAATGTATAGTTTTTCACCAAAATTAAAGTCAACTTCTATAATTCTCCTTATTGTAGGTTTGGTATTGTTTGGTATCGGTTTCTTTATGAATAAGGGAATCACCACTGAAAAGATCGAACATATGATGGAGGCTGTTCATTCTTCAGGCCATAATGCCCCTACCCACTCCAGCGAGATGGTAGGTCCTCAGGATCATGAAGCTCATCTGGAACATGCTGCCATGCAGATTCACAATCAGCCTTTGGCATCCATCCATTTTGTAGCCGTATTTTTCTTCGGGGTAAGCTGCTGCGTACTGTTCTTCTACTGTATTCAGCATGCTGCGCACGCAGGTTGGCCAATCATCATTACAAGAGTAATGGAAGCTATTGCTTCTTATATTCCATACGGAGGTGCTATTCTGGTTATCATCATGATCCTGAATATCACACATAACGGACACCTGTTCCACTGGATGGATCCAGACCTTACAGACCCTACAAAACCAAACTTCGACGTTATTCTTTTTGAAAAGAAAAAGTTCCTTAACATTCCGTTCTATGCAGTAAGAACAATCATCTATGTAGTGGGAGCATCTTTCTTTGCATGGAAACTTAAGGCACAGTCTAAAAAAGTGGATGAAACGAAATCCAGGACAGATTATCAGATGCTGTACAGATGGGCGGTAGGATATATTGCATTCTTCGGATTTGCTTCTGCAGCCTGGGCCTGGGACTGGTTGATGTCTATTGACCCTCACTGGTATTCTACCATGTATATCTGGTATTCTATGGTAAGCTGCCTGTCAAGCGGTATTGCAGTAATCATCCTTTTAAGTGTTTTCCTTAAGAAAAACGGGTTCCTGCCTCAATTTAATGACAATCACCTGCATGACCTTGGTGTATTCCTTTTCGCAACAAGTATGCTTTGGACATATACATGGTTTGCTCAATTCATGTTATACTGGTACGCTAACGTTCCGGAAGAGGTTAACTACTTCTTCGGAAGGTTCCAGCACTACTCTCCTACTTTCTTACCGATGCTAATCGTTAACTTCCTTTTACCGCTATTGGTATTGGTCAGCAGCAGCATCAAGAGAAACTACAAGGTAGTTACCACTATGGCTGTAGTAGTGATTTTCGGACACATCGTAGACTACTTCAATATGGTGATGCCAGGAACGGTAGGTCCATACTGGAAAACGCCTGAAGTATTCCTATTGGTGATCGGAGCGATCCTTTTCGTAGGAGGACTGTTTATCTTTACGGTAATGACAGCATTATCCAAACTGAAACTGATTCCTACAGGAAACCCTTATTTACACGAATCTGAAATTTATGAGTATCCTTTCTAAGGACTTGTAACACGATAATAATAAAAAGACTGATTGCAATGATCAGTCTTTTTTTATGCCTTGCAGTTAAAAAATACAGATGGACTGAAACCTTTTGTTATTGCCGTTGTCTTATCAATAGAAATGATTCTTTAATAATTTAAAACAAGACGGTATGACAAAAAAGATCTTTTTATTTTTAGTTATCGCATTATATAGTCTGATCCATGCACAAAGCATTACTTTCGTATCCGAAAAGACCGGTAAGCCATTGCCTAAAGTTTCAGTCTTCGGAAAAGACGGCAGTATACTGGCTTTTTCGGATATTGACGGTAAAATCGATAAGCAGTCGTTAAAAGCGGACCAGGAAAAATTTCAGCTGGTCTATGATAATGTTTCCGTAGCCACTTTATCATATTCTGACTTTGATAAGGAAGTCATCAAAATTAATGATCGTATCAAAGACATTGAAGCGGTGGTCATCAAAAACAACAAACCTGATAAATACATTCTCGTCAAGGGAAATTTCAATGCTTATGTAACTTCAGATAATATGCTAACAAGCTATGCTGATGGGATCGTGACTTATATTTTCAATAATAAAACAAAAAAATTGAAAAGTATTAATGTGGAGCAATACAGGATCTTCAAATTGCAGGATGAAATGAATGGATCTTTCTTATCTTACACGGCAGGATTAGAGATACCAGAACTTAAATATTTAGGAAAGCCAGAGGTATATAAAACCGGAAAAAATACGATTAAAGAATTAAAAGGAGATCAGAGCGACCAGATTGAAATCCTTGATAGAATCGGTTCGGAAAAAGGATTTTCGTTCTTGGGAGTAACCATCTATGATCATAAAAAAATTATAAATCTATCTTTTGAAAAGGGATCAGGAAAAACGTTGAGAGACTTGCTGGAATATAGTGAAATCCGCTCCTCAAAAATTAAACTTAAGGAGAAACCCAACCCCAGCCAACTAGAATTATACAATAATTTTTATGTGACAGAATTTAATTTTACTAATGATGATGATATTAAAAAAGTAAATTTCAATAAAAGCAGAAGCAATTATCAGAAACCATATTGGCAGGACCCCTCTTTTCCTACCATGCAGCCGGTTTTCAGCAGCTTCTTCAAAGAAGATCTAAGGGAACTACCCAATAATAAGTAATGCATATTCCCTGATACAATAAGTATTATTTGGATATATAAACCTTAACATATTGATCCATACTTAAAATGATGCCCATTTTACAAATATCCGGGAAAAAGGTCAGTATGAAATTCAAAAATGTACTTTCTGATAAAACATAATACCATCATACAGAAAGACTGATTGTAATGATCAGTCTTTTTTATGCCTTTCAATTAAAAAATACAGATAGACTGAAACCTTTTTACTATTGCCGTTGTCTTATCAATAGAAATGATTCTTTAATAATTTAAAAACAAAACAGTATGACAAAAAAGATCTTTTTATTTTTGGTTATCGCAATATACAGTTTTATCAATGCACAGAGCATTACTTTCGTTTCTGAAAAGACGGGTAAGCCACTGCCTAAAGTTTCAGTCTTCGGAAAAGACGGCAGTATACTGGCTTTTTCGGATATTGACGGTAAAATCGATAAGCAGTTGTTAAAACCGGACCAGGAAAAATTTCAGCTGGTCTATGATAATGTTTCTGTAGCTACTTTATCATATTCTGAATTTGATAAGGACATCATCAAAATTAACGACCGTATCAAAGACATCGAAGCGGTAGTCATTAAAAATGATAAGCCCGCCAAGTACATACTTATCAAGGGGAATTTCAATGCTTATGTCACTGTTAATGACAGGCTGAACGCCTATGCCGATGGGATTGTTACCTATGTTTTTGACAACAAAACAAGAAAGCTGAAAAGCACCAATGTAGAGCAGTACAGAATCTTCAGATTACAAACGGCAACAAATGATACAAAAAATACGTCCTCTTATGATTATGTAAGTTCCCTGGAACTTCCGAAACTTAAACATGTGGGAAATCCTGAAGAATATAAAAATGCAAGCAATACCATTAAAGAATTGAAGGGTGACGTTAAAGATCAGATTGAAGTAGCCCATACGATGGCCAAGGGAGAAGAAATCGGATTTTTAGGATTCCGGTTTTACGATTTCAGAAAAGTGTTCAGTATGTCTTTTGAAAAAGGATCAGGGAAGACGTTAAGAGACTTTCTGGAATATAATGAGCTTATATTCATGAAGCTTAAACATAAAAGTGAACCCGAATACAATCAATTAGCATTGTACAACAATTTTTACACTACGGAATTCAGTTTCAGCAATGACAATGATGTCAAAAAAGTAAGGTTCAGCAAAAGCAGCAGTAATTACCAGTCCAAGTATTGGCAGGATGCTTCTTTCCCTAATATGCAGCCTGTCTTTAGCAGCTTTTTTAAAGGAGATCTAAAAGAGGAGCCTAATGAACATTAAGGAATTATGATGATCTTCAGCAACTGCCCTGATCTTATATCAATACTAAAATATTTTGCAAAAACGATCCCAATGTTTAACGTGCCACTTCATGAATGATGCAAAATTGCGGAGAAAGACTGATGTCAGTCATCTATATCTTTATATTGATAATAAAAATATCAATCAGGTGAAACTTTTTTGACATTTTAGTTGTCTTATAAAGGATAGGATTATTAATCTTCAATATACAATTATCATGAAAAAAAGTACACTGTTATTCTTACTGATCGTATGGTCCAGCTTAATCAATGCGCAGAGCATTACCTTTGTTTCCGAAAGGACCGGAAAACCGCTGCCCAAAATTTCGGTTTTGGGTAAACAGGGTCATATTCTGGCTTCCTCCGACATCGATGGGACAATTGACAAGCAGTCTCTGAAGCCTGATCAGGAGAAATTTCAGCTCGTGTACAAGAATATTCCCATAGATACCCTGTCGTACTCAGATTTTGATCAGCCGGTGATCAAAATTAATGATCAGGTTACAGAAATTGATCCCGTGCCGGTCAAAAATAATAAATCGGGAAAGTATATATATGTCACAGGAAATTTTAATACATATACAACCCTTAACAATACCGTAAATGGTTATGCTGACGGGATTGTAAGATATATTTTCAACAGTAAAACAAAAAAACTGAAAGCTATCCGGATCCAGCAGTATAGGATTTTCAGAGTGCTGAAATCAGAGTTAAACCTAAAAAAATCATCTTCTTGGGAGTTCTCTACTTTTATGCAAGTTCCGGATATAAAATGGGTGGGAAACGTTGATCTATACAAAAAAAGCAAAAACATGGTTTATCAGGCAGTGAAGAGCAGTAAAAGTGACAAAATAGAGATCAAAGATGTGCAATATCCAGAAAAAGACATAGCGTTCCTGGGATATCATTTTTTTTATGCTAGAAATATTATAAATATCGCTTATAACAAAGATTCCCGGAAAACACTGGAAGACCTTCTGGAATACAATCAAAATAGATCTATAAAACTGAAATACAAAAACGAACCGAGCTACAATATACTCCATATCTATGCTAATTTCTATCCGACATCGTTTGATTCCGGAGACCATAAAGATGATCATAAAGTAAAGTTTGACCTGGATAGAAGCTATTATACATCAAAATACTGGGAAGATCCATCTTTTCCGGATATGCAGACCATTCTTAATTCCTTTCAGAAAGGAGACCTGAAAGAACAACAAAATACGGACTCAACTAATACAATTAAACATACCACCTAAAACATCGATTATGAAAAAAGCTTTTCAGATCATTCTGACCACAACTATTGTGTTACTCAATGCACAAAATACAGCAAACCGATTCTTTTATGAACTGACCTACAAGCCCAATAAGGATTCTTTAAAACTCGAAAAGGAAATGATGGTTTTGGATATAGACAAAAATAAATCTGTATATCAGTCGTACGAAAATATCCAGGTGGATTCAATAGCAAACGCCATGTTTCAGGAATCTATGAAAACCAGCCAAATGCCTGACTTCAAGAGGATGGGTAATAGAAATGCTGAATTCACGCATCAGATTTCCAAAACCTACCCGATACAGGAAGTGGTTTTTAAAGACCATATTGCTGTGGATTATTATTCCTATCGCGAAAACCCAAACTTGAACTGGAAGATTTCGGATGAAAAACAGAAGATTGGTATATACAACACCCAAAAAGCAACTACAGATTTTGGTGGCAGGAAGTGGATCGCATGGTTCACGACTGAAATCCCTTTTCAGGATGGACCGTACAAATTTTATGGCCTTCCGGGGTTAATCGTAAAGATTGAGGATGAACATAAAAACTATTCCTGGGAACTCAAGGGAAACAGAAAAACAGACCATATTCAAGAGGCATCATACATGGAAGGATTTTTCAAACAGGCAAATTTATCTAGCTCAAGGGAAATCTCAAAAGAAAAGTTTTTAGAAAAATATGAACAATATAAAAATGATCCTTTGGCGGGTATGAAGCAGATGATTACTCAGAAAATGCCTGCAGGCATGCAATTACCTGATGAATTTTTACAATCAAAGGATATGCGCGATGCAGAAAAACAATTGAAAGAAGAGCTTGATAAAAAAAATAACAGTATCGAGCTTCAGGTAAAAAAAGGTAAATAAACTTATCTCTAAACTCTTATAATTGATCATGGATCAGGTTAATCAGGAAGTTTCTTTCTGCTCGACAATAGCCTGATCCTATTAAGGAGTTAAGAGATCATGTGGTTCTCAATTTATTTTGGCGTTTGAGCAAGATACAATAAACCACCTTTATTCATAGCATACCGAATTAAAATCCTTGTACTGATGCCCGTCATGAAACGGCTTGTATTAATTCATTACATTTGCACTTTTGTACTAAACGAATGAAATTTATCCGAAATTATATCGTTATAAATAAAGTGCATGCTTTTTGTTTATGCTAATGCCTGATAAAACAACAAATGTTTAACCATACTCCATATTATTATCTTTTAATCTTCACATTCTTTTCCGGCTTCATCTATTCCCAAAGCACCGTCAGCGGCAGAATTGTCGATGCCAAAACCAACAAGGAAATTACCGGGGTGGATGTATTTATCAATGAATCGGACAAAGCAGTATTAACCACCTCCTCTGCGGCATTTACGGTACAGTCAGACAGCATCATTTACCAGCTGAAATTCCTGAAAAAAAGCTACGCCCTGGCTACAATCAGTATTGCTCAGGACAACACAGCTCCACTCCTGGTTAAACTTTCCCGTGAAAAGGTTAGCGACATTCAGGAAGTGGTAATACACAATGAAAAGCCGAAATACAAAAATAAAAAAGAGAATCCGGCATACGCCATCATGCAGGAAGTATGGAAAAGGAAAAGAAACAACGGACTGGATAAGTTTGATACCTATACCTATAAAGAATATGAAAAGATAGAGTTTGATGCCAATAACCTGGACAGTGCTTTTATGAAGAAGAAAGTGTTTAATAAGCTTGATTTTGTCTTCGATTATGCCGATTCCACTGCCAGCGGCAAACTGGCACTTCCGCTCTTCCTCAATGAAGCCGTATACGAAAACTACGGGGAAAACAGGCCTGCCAAAAGAACCAAAAAACTGCTCGTCGCACAAAAGACTTCGGGTTTCCAGGACAACCAGATCGTTATTTTAACGGCTAAAAACCTGTACCGTGACATCAATATCTATGACAATACGCTGAACTATTTCGACATTGGTTTTCCGAGCCCTGTGGGAACAGATGGATTCAGCACTTACGATTATAATCTGATCGATACCATATCTGTACGTGGGGAAAATGCATTCAGAATACGTTACCAGCCTAAACGGACAGAAGTCCTTGCTTTTCAGGGTTACCTCTATATTGCCAAAGACAGCTATGCCGTGCTGGGTGCTACATTAAAGTCTACTAAAAAAATCAATGTCAACTTTATCAATGGCATCTCCACCGAGCTGGAATACGATAATCCTGATGAAAATACCTTCCTCCCGAGAAAGTTTGTGACCGAAATTGAAATGACACCCTTTTCAAAAAAGAAAACGGCAAAAAGCCTTATCGCGAAAAGAACCGTGGATTATTCAGAATATGATTTCAATAAAACTCTTGACCCGAAAGTTTTCCACCGCAAGGCAGAAGAGTATGAAAGCGGATTCGTGGAAAAAGATGATGCCTACTGGGCAAAAGCAAGGCCTGATTCATTATCTAAAAGTGAACAGGGCGTTTATGAAATGCTTGACAGGCTTGAAAAGACCCCAAAATTCAACCGTATCGTAAAACTCTACGAAACCCTTGGCTCAGGATATTATAACGTCTTTAAGGCTATTGATTTGGGTCCTATCTTTTCTGTGTACGGAAAGAATGATGTGGAAGGTGACCGGATCAGGATCGGAGCCAGGACATACTTTACCCGTAATGACCCGTGGAGGGTACAGTTTTACACGGCCTACGGATTCAAGGACCAACAAATTAAGTATGGTGCGGAAGCCAAATATATGTTCAACAGGGTCAACCGGTTTATGATTGGCGCAGGAACCAGAAGGGATATCCTTCAGTTAGGCGTTCAGCTGACCAATGACGACGGAATCATGTCCAGGACCTTTGCTTCATCAACGGTATTTGCCCGGGGTGAAAATGCCTCATTAAGCTCCGTTAACCAAACCAATGTCTTCACTTCCATTGAACCCTGGAAAAACATCCAGTTCAGGATAGACGGAACCATGCAGAGCATCAAATCCGCCAATCCTTCCGGATTCAACCTGATGTACTACCGCAACGGAGAGCTCAGGAAAACGCTGAATGACTCACACGTAACCTTCAGCCTGATTGCAAGGCCGGGGGCCAAATTTTCTCAGACCGGTGTCGACCGGACAGAGCATGGCACACTTGCCCCTACCATTATCCTGAAGTATACCCGCGGTATAGAAGGCCTCTTCAATGCAGACTATAATTATAATAAACTGCAATTCATGTTTTATAAACCGGTGCTGATCGGAAGCTGGGGTAAAATGATGGTAAATTTTGAAGCCGGAAAAAATTTCGACACGGTGCCTCTGGCCCTGCAGAACGTAATCCCGGGGAACCAGTCATACAGCTTAGCAGCCAATACCTTTGCCCAGCTCAATTATTATGAATTTGTTGCAGACACCTATACCACCCTGCACCTGGAACATCATTTCAACGGCAAGATCCTGTCATTTATTCCGTTGATTAAAAAGCTGAAATTAAGGGAAGTAGCCTTTCTGAGAGGAGCCTACGGAACATTAAGCGATGAATCCAAGAACATCAATGTTGCCGGTTACAAATACTCTGCTCCCAGCGACCATGTGTATTTTGAATACGGTTTTGGAATTGAGAATATCGGCTTCGGAAATCTCAGGATTTTCAGGGTCGACTTTAACTGGCGGGGCAATTACCTTGATCGGCCTGACATTTCCAGGTTCGGTATAAAAGCCGGTTTCCAGGTAGGATTCTAAAAAAAATCTCCTTCATGATGAAGGAGATTTTTTATTCTATTGCAGATCATGCTATATATTGGCACTGTTGCATCCACCGCAGATCGGTACTAAGGTTTGCGGAGAAAGGCATACCGGACGGCTTTCTGCAGGCAGGCTACAGTACCAGTCACAGGAAATCCCTTCACACTTAAAACCGCCCTGAAGCGTCCTAAGCTCATTTCTGGAAAGTTTCTTTACGTTTTTCATATTGATTTTATTTTAGAATTGGTCCTTGTATAACGTAAAATAATAACCAATAGTATGAATAAACAGAAAATCCCCAGCAAAATTGCTGAGGATTAGATTTTGTATAAAACGGATAATTAAATTATGCGTTTGCTTCTACAGATACATAAGATCTGTTGTTTGCTTTCTTTCTGAAAACTACTTTACCGTCTACCAATGCAAACAAAGTGTGGTCTTTACCGATACCCACGTTTGCACCCGGGTGGTGTTGCGTACCTCTTTGTCTAACAATAATATTTCCGGCAATAGCTTCCTGACCTCCGAAAATCTTTACTCCTAATCTTTTGGAGTGTGATTCTCTACCGTTTTTGGAACTACCAACTCCTTTCTTATGTGCCATTTTATTCTAAGGTTTTTTGGTTTTACAATTATTCTGCGCTTTCAGCAGTTTCAGCATCTGCTTTTTTCGTGGTCTTCCTAGCAGCTTTCTCTTCTTTTTTAGCTCCTTCAAATCCGGTGATACCGGTAATCTGGATCTGAGTAAGAGATTGTCTGTGACCGTTTTTCACTTTGTAACCTTTTCTTCTTTTCTTTTTGAAAACGATTACCTTATCAGCTTTAACGTGATCAAGAATCTCTGCCTCTACAGTGATTCCGCTTACAGCCGGGGCGCCTACAGTGATTGAACCGTTTACGGTAAGAAGAATTTTATCAAAAGAAACTTTTGATCCTTTGTCTCCTGCCAAACGGTTTACAAACAACTTCTGGTCTTGCTCAACTTTATATTGAAGCCCTGCTATTTCTACAATTGCAAACATTGTTTATAAAATTTTAGTTATTCGAGGTGCAAATATAAGAATAATTTTCCAATCCTCTCATAATCAATCTTTATTTTTTTATTAAATAAAAATCCAAATGTATTCACTATGCAATGAATATTTTTTTAAATGAAAATTATCCCGTGTAAGAGATAATTTTATAACTTAGTCGATACCAAAATTTTTAATATGAAGAAAAACTTTAATTTCTGCTGTTTAGCAGGAGCTATGGCTGTATTCTCTCTGACAGCATGTAATGACAACTCTACCGAAGACAATCTGTTACAGCAGCCACAAGCTGAAAGTGCCAAAATCGAACAGCCTAATGAACTGGAAAAGGCATGTTACTATGTAGACCAGAACTGGAATTCCTCAGCGGTGCTGAAAACCAGCATGAAAACCTCAACGGATACCAATTTCATGAACGGCCAGATGACGAAAATTGCCAGCCTTTGGGGCAGAAGCAATCCTACCCTGAGATTTGTTGATGATCCCTCCAATCCGAATTCTACGTATAATGCCATCTCCTACTCCACAGGAAAAATTTATTACGGGTATGCCATTTATTATGATGCCAAAAATAAAGGCGGAGATATCGTAAATGCGATGATCCTCGCTCACGAATACGGCCACCAGCTTCAGTATATTTTCGGACTGCCTTCCGTTAGTGAATCTACTGCCAGACCGAATGAGCTTGAGGCAGACGGGTTTGCAGGCTACTATCTGAGAAGACCGGAAGGATATAACAAAACACAGTTCTCGGAGATCGCCGCCGCTTATGAGTTTGCACAAAGCATCGGAGATTATTCTACTACTAGCCCTGGCCACCATGGTACGCCCCCACAAAGGAGATCAGCAGTACGTCTGGGATTCCTGCTGGGACAGTACAACCTTTCAGCCTCTGATTTCGACTACAACTTTTTCTACTATTACCAGGGCGTCCTGAACGGCACCTATAAAATGGGGAAAAACTCAAGAAATCCTGAGCTGGATGCTTATATGATGCAGTATATTGACGAGCTGAGAAAAATTCAGTCCGGAGAAATCTCTGCGGAAGAGTTCAAACAACTGAAATAGTAACATTCATTCTCAATATTTACAGTAAAGGAAGCAGGATTACGATTCTGCTTCCTTTTTTTATGAAACCTATTCCGAAAACTTTATCTAATTTTGGCTTTGCCAATTATATCCATATACACTGCATGAAAAGAGATCTCTACATTGATTTTGCCAAAGGGCTCGCTACCCTGTCCATTATCTTCATCCACACTGCTTTCTGGTCCGGACAGTTTTATATTCCGGCAGAAGTGAGGGTCTTCTCCCTGGTGTTTGATGTAGCGCTGTTTTATGCCCTGAGCGGAATAACTTCAGGCAACAATATTGAAAAAACATTTTACAGGCTGCTGAAACTTCAGATTACCTACATGATCTTTGTTACCCTGCTGTTTGTTCGCGGATTATTTTTTCAAGGTATTCGGTCTCAGCTTCTTTTCAGCGGAATGGCTCCAGCATTTTTATTCCACTTTCGGATCCAAATATGCAGCGACGGCAATATCTACAGAACCGCAATGGCAGAATCTCGGAAACTGGTATCTGCACCAATATACCAATGCTGATACATTTCCGGTAGTTATGGGAAGTTTCTGGTACCTGAAAGTCTATTTTATCCTGACTGTATTCGGGGTTCTGATCTTAAGGTTTTTCCCGAAGCATATCAACTGGTTTATTGCAATCTGTGTTATCCTGACCTTACTGTTTAATTTTTTCCCATTTTACTATCCGTCAGGCCAGGTAGGATATGTCAGCTTCTATCTGGCAGTTTTCCTGATCGGCAACAGGATGAAAGGCAAAAAAATAAGCCCGGGCATGATCCCGCTTCTTTACTTGGCAGTAGGGGTGCTCCTGATGGTGATGTTCTGGTTTTACGGAAATGATATCTTTTATAAGATCAACAGAAATAAGTTTCCTCCAAAGATACCCTATATAATCTGGACATTATTTTCACTGGTTACTTTATTTACCCTTTACAACAGGCTTAAAATAACCAAGGAAAATTTCATTACATATATAGGTAAAAATGCCATATTCTTTTACTTTGCCCAAGGGATCAGCTCATCACTGGTATACTGCATTGTCGTATCTATCAACGGAAAAATGCCGTGGTGGATCATGATGGTGATCATTTACGGCATTAATATCATTTTAGCATCACTTATTGCACCTTTGCTTAAAAAAGCGGATGCGGAAGGATGGAAAATACTGGAATTTTTAAGAAAGAAAACAGCAGCCTGATTAGCCCCTGTCTCTTCTTCCGTTCCGGGTAAGGAGTACAACGATAAGGATGAGTACCACCACACCTATAATGATGTATTTAGGATCGGTGTACCATTCTGTTGTTGTGGTTGTTGTGGTAGAATTTACAGTAACATCAGTCCCTGTACTTCCTGTGTTCCCCTGTGCAAAAGTAAATCCTGACATCAAAGTGAACAAAATAAGGGCAAATACCTGATTAATTTTGCTTTTAAGCATTGAAATTGTTTTCATTGTTTTATTTTTTTAATGTTATAGACATAATATCAAAATAAATACCATTATTTTAAAATGTTTTAACGAAAATAAAGACATCCATTCTAAAAATATTAAAATTCAATAAAAGTTCTGACATATCGCAATTTATTTTAATTTTACAGAAAATTTGAAACATGTTTAAGCTGAAACTCCCTACCGACCCAAGGTGGGCCAATATTGCAGAGGGGAACATCGGAGAAATTTTAACGGATCATGCCTGGTGTGAGCAGAAAGCGGCAACCAATGCCATCGGACTTATTACCATGCTTCCGGAACACCCGGAAATTGTCACGGAACTCCTTGCCATAGCACAGGAAGAACTGGACCACTTCAATCAGGTGCATGAGATCATCAAAAAGAGAGGGTATACATTCGGAAGGGCCAGGAAAGACGATTATGTTAATGAACTCATGAAGTTCATCGTCCAGGGAAGCCGGGAAGACCTGATTGTTGATAAAATGCTTTTCGCAGCCATGATAGAAGCCCGGAGCTGTGAAAGGTTCAAGGTGCTTACCGAAAATATACGGGACGAGGAGCTGAAAACATTTTACCGTGAACTGATGATTTCGGAAGCCAACCATTATACCACTTTTATCGGATTTGCAAGGCAGCTTGGGGACCCGGAAAAGGTTAATGCACGGTGGGAAGAATGGCTGGACTATGAGGCCAGGATCATCCAGTCGTACGGAAAGGGTGAAACCATACACGGATAATAACAGACATTGAAAAAATTTACGTTTGAAAATATAGCCAATTTTTTCCTGAAGAATTTCTTCCAGGGATTAGTCATTATCGGGCCAATCGGCCTGACGATCTTTGTTATATGGTATGTAGTTACGTCTATTGATAACATCATCCCGTCTGTGGCAAAAGAAATCCCGGGACTGGTTTTTATTTCAACGATCCTGTTTACGGCCGCATTAGGTTTCCTGGGAAATAAATTCGTGGTCGGCAAATTCTTTTTCGATTCCATGGACCGCCTGCTGGAAAAAACGCCCGGTGTAAAACATATCTATACCCCAACGAAAGACGTCATGTCCTCCTTCGTCGGAGATAAAAAAAAATTCAACGATCCGGTCTGGGTAAAGACCAATGAAAACCCAGAGATCTGGAGGATCGGCTTTCTTACACAAAAAGAAATGGCCGATGTGGAAAAGCACAATTATGTGGCCGTTTACCTCCCGCATTCCTACGCCATTTCAGGCTGGGTAATTGTTACAGAAGAAAAAAATATCAAGCCTGTCGTGGGCATGACCGCAGCTTCAGCCATGAAATTTGCCGTTAGCGGCGGAGTTGCAGGATTTCATTCAGATGACAATATATTCAAGGCACCGGAATAGCCGTTCCTGTGCAGACATATCTGATGAATGGAATTTTTAAATTTTTTCTATAACAATTCTTAAACATACTTAATCCATGAATTTACCATACGCGGAACCTTTCCGCATTAAAATGGTGGAAGAAATCCGCCAGTCTACCAGAGAAGAAAGAGAACAGTGGCTGAAAGAAGCCCGTTATAATTTATTCAACCTTAAATCTTCACAGGTGTTTATTGACCTATTGACAGATTCCGGAACAGGCGCCATGTCTGACAGGCAATGGGGAGCCCTGATGACAGGTGATGAAAGTTATGCCGGATCCAGGTCATTTGAGCAGCTGCATGCTACCGTTCAGAAGATCACCGGGTTCAAGTACCTGCTGCCGACCCACCAGGGAAGGGCCGCAGAAAACGTACTGTTTTCCGTATTGGTGAAAGACGGTGACGTGATTCCCGGAAACTCGCACTTTGATACCACAAAAGGGCATATCGAGTTCAGGAAAGCTCATGCCATCGACTGTACCATAGATGAAGCCTTTGATATCAATGACCTTCATCCGTTTAAGGGCAATATCAACCTTGAAAAACTGGAAGAAGTCTATAAAAGCCATCCGAAAGAAAAAATCCCTTTCTGCCTGATCACCATTACCTGTAACTCTTCCGGAGGTCAGCCTGTATCTCTCGAAAACATGAAAGCGGTAAAAGCATTATCCGACCAGTACGGAATCCCTGTATTTTTTGATTCAGCTAGATTTGCTGAAAATGCTTATTTCATCAAGAAAAGAGAAGCGGGACAGGAACACAGAAGCATCAAGGATATCTGCAAAGAAATTTTCTCTTACGGGGAAGGGATGACCATGAGTTCCAAGAAAGACGGATTGGTAAATATCGGCGGATTCATTGCCCTGAATAACGAAGAGGTATTCAGGAAGGCTTCCAATTTCACCATTATTTATGAAGGTTTTATCACCTATGGCGGAATGGCCGGCAGAGATATGGCCGCATTGGCAGTAGGACTGGATGAAGCGACAGAATTTGCTTACCTGGAAAGCAGGATTTCACAGGTTGAATACCTTGGCCATAAACTGATTGAATACGGAATCCCGGTACAAAAACCGATCGGAGGACATGCCGTATTCATTGATTCTCTTAACTTCCTGCCTGAAGTATCCCGCGAAGAATACCCGGCACAGACTCTTGGGCTGGAAATTTATAAAGAAGCCGGTATCAGAACCGTGGAAATCGGTACATTGCTGGCGGACAGGGATCCGGAGACCAGGGAAAACCGTTATCCTAAGCTGGAACTGGTACGCCTCGCCATTCCAAGGAGAACCTATACGAATAATCATATGGATTATATTGCTGCCGCAATTAAAAATGTATATGAAAGACGGGATGAAATTACCAAAGGGTACAGAATTACCTGGGAGCCTGAGCTCCTGAGGCATTTCACGGTACATCTGGAAGAAGCTTAGTAGCTATACCATAAACGGGTTCAGAATATTTTTCTGAACCCGTTCTTTATAATGTTTATTTGAAGAGTTTACTTTTTTGAAATCCTGTACAGCTTTCCGCTATCGGTTACGGCATACAGGCTGCCGTCACTACCGTTCAATACATCCCTGAACCTTTCTTTCTGATCTGCAAGCAGGCGTTCCTCGCCCACTACTTTATTGTCTTTCATAACGATCCTGTTGATATGTTCGCCGCTCAGGCAACCGATAAACAGGTTTCCTTTCCATTCCTCCATGTTTCCAGTATAGAAAGTAACACCACTTGGGGAAATGACCGGATCCCAGTAATACACCGGCTGTTCCGTCCCGGCCTTTTGCGTAGTTCCGTTATTGATTTTCTCTCCGGAATACTCGATTCCGTAAGTAACATCGCCCCAGCCATAGTTTTTACCGGGCCTGATCAGGTTGATTTCGTCACCACCTTTCGGTCCCATTTCAACATCCCAGAGCGTTCCGTTAGGATCGATGGCCAACCCCTGAGGATTCCTGATTCCATAAGCATAAATTTCCGGTTTAAAGCCAGCTTTTCCAATAAAAGGATTTCCGGGCGCCGGTTTTCCGTCTTTTGTTATTTTTAAAATTTTCCCTAAATAATTGTCCGTTCTCTGGGCATAAACCCTGGTCTGTTTATCCGATCTCTCGCCTGTACTTACGAAGAGGTTTCCATCTTTATCAAAAGCCAGCCGGCTGCCGTAATGTTTGTCGCCATCGTAGGTCGGGGTTGCCCGGAAAATAACCTGTACTCCTGAAACATTCTTCAGATCGGCAGAAAGCATTCCTTTCCCTACTGCGGTATGATTTCCTTTCTCGTAAGGCTCTGAAAAACTGAAATAGATCATGCGGTTGTTGCTGAAGTCCGGATCCAGGGCAACGTCAAGCATTCCTCCCTGGCCTTTGGAGTCCACTTTCGGGAATCCTTCAATTTTGGAGATCTGTTTTCCGTCGGTCGAAACAACATTAATATATCCTCTTTTATCCGTAATTAAAAACCATCCGTCCGGCAGGTTGATGATTCCCCAGGGTTTCCCAAGGTCTTTACTCAGAACCTCCACATTATAGGGCGTTGAGGTCTTTACAGCTTTTATCCTGGTCTGTCCTGCAAAGGCGGGCTTGTATTCCGGAGAATTTGGTGCTTTGGTTTCCACACTCCCGTCTTTACCCAGACTCTGGGCATTCACAGTATTGTCTTTGCAAGAAGATAAAATCAGGAATAAGCTGAGAGCAGAAATGTAAAATTTATTGAATTTCATATGATTAGATTTGATGGTTCCTGAAATGGATGGAAAAATAATGCCATAAAAATTTGGCAGTTCATGTTTTTTATTCTACATTTGTAGAATAAATTAACAATCCGTAGAATATGAAAGAAATAAAACTTACCGATTCTGAAAAAGGCCTTATGGATATTCTTTGGGAAAAAGAAAAAGCATTCATGAAGGATATCCTGGAGTCTTATCCGGAGCCGAAACCGGCAACGACCACAATTGCCACCCTGCTGAAAAGAATGCAGAACAAAGATTTTGTCGGCTACACATTGTATGGAAATTCCCGCGAATACTTTCCAAAAATCGAGAAAGGGGAATATTTCAAAGAAGAAATGTCTTCCATGATTGACCGTTTTTTCAACAGTTCCGTAACACAGTTTGCTTCGTTTTTTACCTCGAACGCAAAACTGTCCCAGAAACAGCTGAAAGAACTCCGTGAAATTATCGACAGGCAAATTGATGAAAAATGATAATCCTTTTTAAAATTATATTGTGCTCTGGCCTGCTGATTGCCTTGTACTATGGATTTTTGCAGAAGGAAAAGATGTACCGATTCAATAGGATCTATCTGCTATTTTCATTGTTATTTTCTTATACGGTTCCTTTTATCTCTATCAGTACGGAAGCTCCGAAACCTGTTAACCATTTACAGACTACCCTTGAAACTACACAGCAGATTCTGGATCTTACACCTAAGCAGAACGATTTCGACCTCATTAACTTGATCTGGATACTCTATGGAATCATCACTATTATATTCCTATGCAGACTCATTATTTCATTTATGAAAATCAAAAATTTAAAGGGAGAGAAGATCATCTATCAAAATCTCAAAGTTTCAGTAACAGAAGATGAAATTCAGCCTTTCAGTTTTTGGAATACGATCTACTTAGGAAAAAGATATTTCATCAATAATCAAATAGATGATAGAATTTTTCTGCATGAAAAAAGCCACCTGGAACAGAAGCACAGCATTGATCTCATTATTATCGAAATCGTGAAAGCTTTCACCTGGTTCAATCCGGCTGTCTATTTTTACAAAAATGCCATCCTAATGAATCATGAATTCCTGGCGGATGACTCGGTTTTGGAAAATAATTTTAACGTCAAAGACTATCAGAATTTAGTATTAGATGAAATCATCTCAAGTCAAAATTATACCCTCACCAATACATTCAATTTTAAAAATATCAAAAAACGTTTTATTATGATGAACACCAAGAAGTCCATATGGACCCAAGTAAAAAAAGCCATCAGTATTCCTGCTCTGGTTATTTCTTTCGGATTATTTGTAGAAAAAACCTATGCCCATCCGATTGAAAAAATGATTGAAAAGACGCAAAAGAAAATGTCAGAACCAGATTACGATCCGGCAGACCAAACTAAACAAAATGAAGGTACGGAATCCGTAAAATATGATTTGTCTGAAGCATCTGAAATTCCCGAGCAGCTGATCGAAAATAAAAAGATCCAGGATACCATCCGGCCGAAGGAAGGTAAAAGCACCAATCTGAATCAGGAAACGGTGTCCAATTCAACAAATGATCCGACACAGCTTCCGCAATTTCCCGGCGGACCGATTGAACTGAGAAACAAAGTTGCAAAATTGTTAGACCCCTCCAAACTAGAAGCTGAAAAAGGCTTATCAAGAGCCGATATTATGTTTACCGTAACCGACGCCGGAAATGTAGTGAATGTAAAAGTCGCAGGAAATAATGAGTCTTTTAATAATGAAGCATTAATCTCATTTAAAAAAGCCAATGAAAATGTCACTTGGAAGCCTGCGGAAAAAGATGGAAGACCGGTGAATTATGCCATGCGAATGCCATTAACCATGTCATTTGAATAAACAGACGAGCATCCCAAACCGGGATGCTTTTTTATTTAACAATTCATAAATGATAAATAAAATGAATCACCAAGATACAGATTAAGATCCATCGTATGGTTGAATACCAAATAATTCTTTCGTATTTTTGTTAGGATAACATCACGAATTTTATGAATTTTAAACTTCAATCAGAATATAAACCTACCGGGGACCAGCCATTAGCGATCCAGAAACTTACCGAAGGCATTGAGATCGGTGAGAAATACCAGACTTTGCTGGGGGTGACGGGTTCCGGTAAAACCTTTACGGTAGCCAATGTGGTTCAGAATGTGCAGAAACCAACCCTGGTGCTGGCCCATAACAAGACTCTTGCTGCTCAGCTTTTCATGGAATTTAAAGAGTTTTTTCCGGAAAATGCCGTTGAATATTTTGTAAGTTACTATGATTACTATCAGCCGGAAGCTTATATTGCTTCTTCAGGAACCTATATAGAAAAAGACCTCAGCATCAATGAAGAAGTAGAAAAACTAAGGTTATCTGCTACGGCAAGCCTCCTGTCCGGAAGGCGGGATGTGCTCATTGTAGCTTCCGTATCCTGTATTTATGGTATCGGGAACCCGTCTGAGTTTCATAAATCGCTCATTTCCATTGGGATTGGAGAGAAGGTAACCCGTACAGCGCTGCTGCACGCATTGGTCAACGCTCTATATTCCAGAACATTAAATGAATTCCAACGCGGAACATTCCGTGTGAAGGGCGATGTGATTGACGTATTCCCGGCTTATGCGGATAACGCGATCAGAATCCAGTTTTTCGGAGACGAGATTGAAAAGATCCAGAGTTTCGATCCCGTAACAGGGAACGTCACAGCGGCATTTGATCAGATCCAGATTTATCCGGCCAACCTTTTTGTTACTTCTAAAGAAACCTTAAACGGAGCGATCAGGAATATTCAGGATGACCTGGTGAAACAGGTGGATTTCTTTAATGAAATCGAAAAACCCCTGGAGGCAAAAAGGCTTCAGGAAAGAACGGAACTGGATCTTGAAATGATCAAGGAACTGGGATACTGCTCAGGTATTGAGAATTACTCCCGTTACCTGGACGGACGTGTACCCGGCTCGCGCCCGTTCTGCCTGATTGATTATTTCCCGAAAGACTTCCTGATGGTGATTGACGAGAGCCACGTTACGGTACCTCAGGTTCATGCCATGTACGGAGGCGACCGCAGCCGTAAGGAATCCCTTGTGGAATACGGATTCAGGCTTCCCGCAGCTATGGATAACAGGCCATTGAAGTTTGAGGAGTTTGAAAGCATGCAGAACCAGGTGATCTATGTTTCCGCTACTCCGGCAGATTATGAACTTGAAAAAACAGGCGGTACCTATGTGGAACAGATCATCCGTCCTACCGGATTGTTAGACCCCATCATAGAAATACGGCCAACAGCCAACCAGATCGATGACCTGATGGAAGAAATCCGGAAAAGAGCTGAGGTAGACGAAAGGGTTCTCGTAACGACCCTGACCAAGAAAATGGCTGAAGAGCTGACCAAATACTTTACTAAATTCGGGATCAGGACCCGGTATATCCACTCCGATGTGGAAACGCTGGAAAGAATACAGATCATGCAGGATCTGCGGGTAGGACTCTTCGATGTGCTTATTGGGGTAAACCTTCTCAGAGAAGGTCTTGACCTTCCGGAAGTTTCACTGGTAGCCATCCTGGATGCCGATAAAGAAGGAATGCTGAGAAGCAGGAGATCCATGATCCAGACAGTAGGTCGGGCAGCCAGAAATATCAACGGCCGCGCCATCATGTATGCGGATAAGATCACCAAATCCATGCAGACCACATTGGATGAAACAGAATACCGCCGTGCCAAGCAGATGAAATACAACGAAGAACACGGCATTGTTCCGAAAGCACTGAACAAAAAGATTTCTGAAAGCCTGGTAGGCAGGAGCAAGGATTTCCCGGATGAAAAATATACCCAGAAAGAAATCCTTCAGAAAGTTGCGGATGCCAAGGCAAGTTATACCTCCGGGGACATGGATAAAGTCATCAGCCAAAAACAGAAAGAGATGGAAGCTGCTGCCAAGAATCTTGATTTTATCAAAGCTGCTAAACTAAGAGATGAAATTGCTGCCCTGAAGAGTTAAGTGTCCATGGAAAAAGTCATTGTTATTTGTGGAATTTATTCTTTCCTTTTTGGAATATTTCACTTGTTCTTCTGGCGTTTTTTTAAATGGAAAAAAGAGTTGGCAAAACTCTCCTTGGTAAACAAAGGAGTTGTACAAATCCTGAATATTCAATTGATTTTTTTCTTTTTCTCTATGGCATTTATCTGTTTCTTTTTCACGAAAGAACTTGTAGAAACCAGCTTGGGTAAAACTTTCTTAGTGGTAAATTCGGGGTTTTGGGCAATAAGGATAATCAACCAGTTTATTTTCTTAAAAATTAATGATTACAGAGTACATCTCCTGACATTCATTTTTTTTATTGGTTTTATTCTCTTCTTAATTCCGGTGGTTTATTAATCATTCTAACCCTAGTTAAATTACTAATTATAAGTCATGAAAAAAGTAACAGGAATCGGAGGGATCTTTTTTAAATGCAAAGACCCACAAGCCATTAAAGAATGGTACAAAACCCACTTAGGATTAAACATTAACGACTATGGAGCTACTTTTGAGCCTGAAGAGGGTTCAAAAGGCAGCTCCCTTAGCTGGAGCCCGTTTCCGGAGTCTACTACTTACTTCCAGCCATCGGAACATCCATTTATGATCAACTACATCGTTGATGACCTGGAAAAGCTGGTAGAGGAACTGAAACAGGCTGATGTAAAAATTCTTGATGAAATCTCATCTTACGAATATGGAAAATTTATCCATATCCTGGACCCCGAGGGCCGTAAGATAGAATTGTGGGAACCTTAAAAATAATGAAAGAAAAAATCGGTTTATTAATAAAAGATACTATTCCAGGTTATGATCAATAAAGGCATACTGATCATTGACCTGGATTATCTGTTTTTAAGGGACATCCTGATAGGAATCAGCAGCTCCGTAAGCCCGTTGATCTTGATTTCATACACGGTAGCCAGCTGCATACCCAGTTTTCCCTTAGGCATTCCCTGACGCTGGAACCATTCGAGGTAACTGACGGGCAGATCTGCCAGTACTGTGCCTTCATATTTGCCGAATGGCATTTTCACTATACATATATCACGCAGGATTTCCGGATTTACACCTTCCACAGTTTATAATATTATTTCAATTTTATTTTCAAGTTCCTTATCCTTGTCGGGAAGTTTGAGTTCCGGGGTATCATTATCCGAAAACTCATCCTTGTACACCTGGATCAGAAGAAGCGTGAAAGATACTAAAATCGGCCCGAAAATCAGTCCCATAAAACCAAATAAATTCATTCCCATGATAATCCCGAAAACCGTATTCAGAGGATGGATATCCTCCAGCTTTTTAAGCAGTGTAAAACGGAGCAGGTTATCTGTTAAACCTACCACAATAAGACAATATGCAGCAAGGCCTAATCCATGGCCCGTATCGCCCTCAGCAATCATATAGATGCATACAGGTCCATAAACGATAGCTGCACCTACAACCGGGATCATGGAAGCGGCTGCCGTTAAAGCAAAAAGAAGGATAGGACTCGGTGCTCCGAAAATAAAATAGCCAACCAAAGCCACAATACCCTGTCCCAGGGCTACCACCGGAATCCCGATTGCATTGGCTATGATCAGTTTTCTCATCTTTTCTCCTATCAGAGATACGTTGGCTCTTTTCAGAGGTGCGGAAGACGCAAGGATCCGTTCAAAAAATCTTGGTTTTTCCAGCATGAAATACAGGATAAAATACATGGAGGCAATTACCGTAAGCGTATTTACCGTGCTACTGAGCGCTGTGGTGGAGAATTTCCCCACAAAGGTTTTCAGCCGGTCCATATTCTCTTTGCTCAGGATGTCAAATCCTACTTTGGAATAAATGTAAGAATGTATTTTTTCCAGGAAAACATTGAATTTGGTCATATAAGCCTGGGCATTACCAAGCTTTTCAATCAGAAGATCCCCGATAAAGTAGATCGGCAGAATAATAATGATGAGACTGCCCAGCATTAAGATTGTGGCAGCCAGCCATGGTTTCATCTTGCGCTCTTCCTGAAGGTAAAAATTATATTTCCTGCATACCACATAGATGGTAATGGCTCCCAGCACAGAGGGAATGAAAAGTGACAGGTTAAAGCAGATTAATCCTGCAAGTATGATAATAATGGATAATAAAAATACCTGCTTGATTTTTATGTTGCTGATTTGCTGGTCTTTATTCATCATATGTATCGTATTTTGGTTTGGTTTTAATGAAAACGTTTATACCCATTGTATTGCCGTTAAATGCGGAATCATCAGACCATCGGTCATGCAAAGCCAAGAATGAAACACTAAAAAACGTGCCACAATGATGCCTGTAAAAATTGCAGACGGGCTTAAACACACAGACCAATATGTTTTCCTAAAAAATTGTAAGACAGGAACAATGGATTAATAATCTGAGCCAACCTGGTCTTTTTCCGGCCTCTTCTTCTCTGAAAAAACAGTCTGGTACAGAGAATAGATCATGGCATTCCAGAAAGGGAACGTAAATAAGGCTCCGAAAAAGAACAACAACAAACCTGCATATTTAAAAATCACGGCTACTATGATGCATACGGTGATCTCCAGAAAGTACATCCTCAAGGCTTTTACATTCAGAGAGATAGCTTCAAAAATCCGCTTGTCCATAAAAAACATCAGGGGAGCAACCAGCAGAGTAAGATATACCCATACAACAGCAAGGATAATGGTCTGCGCTGTATACGCATAAATAAAAAACCAGAAAATATAATAGGAAACATATCTGAAAAAGTTGATTCCCTGATATCCGGCAAGCAAATCCCCGATTTCCAGTTTTTCACCAAGGTCAATTTTCCTGAAAATTTGATAAAAGCCCAGGTTAAGCGGATATAAGAAAACCAGTGTCCCGATGAGAGACCAGGAAAACACCTGAAACCCTTGGTCAGAAACCATTTTGGCCATCTGTGCACTGTACTGTTCTATACCGCCTCCTTTCGTGTACACGGCTGCGGCATCCATATACTGCTGAATGATTCCGTAACGGGCGTCAAAATAAAATATAACGGTAAAAAGAATTCCGAAGTAGATGACGGAGAACATCAGCTGATACATAAGTGTTCTGCTCCAATAGAAAAATGCCTGCTTCAGTATAAAATCAATTCCCGGTTTCTGAGGATATTTGTTCTGCATCAAAAATTTTTATACAAAAGTAAACATCAATAAGTATTTTTGCCGAATGTTTTCAGTAAATCATCAAAAATTTATGGAGATGGATGATCTTTCCCTCCGGAAGGTTCCTTATTTCTTCATGATCGATTTTCTCGCGTCACAGGTTGAGGTCTTTCAGGAAAATGAGCTGGAAGCTGCCGGCGTGCTTGTTGATTTCGGGAATTCTTTCTCTAATACCGGAAAGGAAATCCCTTCCCTGGACAAAGAGCTGGGATGGAAAATCTATCCTGAAACACTGGAAAGTTTCAAGACCGGCTTCGATGAAGTACAGAGGAATCTCAGGCTCGGCAACTCATACCTCATCAATTACACCAGAAAGACCCCTATTGAGACCGGACTTTCATTAAAAGAAATTTTTTATCACTCCCATGCGAAGTACAAGGTATTTTATAAAGATTTTTTCGTATTTTTTTCTCCTGAAACTTTTGTAAAGATTATTAACGGTAAGATTTTTACCTATCCTATGAAAGGCACCATAGATGCTTCTCTGGATCATGCGGCAGAAATCCTTAAGAATGACAAAAAGGAGAAAGCAGAGCATTACACAGTGGTGGATCTTTTGAGGAATGACCTGAGCCGGGTTGCAGATCATGTAAAAGTAGACCGGTTCCAGCATATTGACTTCATCAAAACAAGGCAAAAGGACCTGCTGGCGATGAGTTCGGAAATCTCAGGAAACGTAAAACCGGAATTTAGGGGAAAAATAGGAAGCATGATGCAGCAGCTGCTCCCCGCTGGATCTATTTTGGGGGCACCGAAAGCAAAGACGCTGGAAGTCATCCTGAACGCTGAAGGATATGACCGCGGATTTTATACCGGGGTCTGCGGCTGGTTTGACGGACAGAACCTCGACAGCTGTGTGATGATCCGATTCATTGAACGTGAAGGCAATCAGCTGTATTTTAAAAGCGGTGGCGGAATCACCCACATGAGCCGGCTGGAAGACGAGTATGAGGAAATGAAAAATAAAATTTATGTACCAATTCATTGAAAGTATTAAAGTAGAGGACCAGGAAGTTTTTCTTCTCGCCCTTCATCAGAAACGTGTTAATGATACCTTTTCCCATTTCGGGAAGGATGGGGATTCTATCAACCTGGAAAAAATCTATGACCATCTCAACCATGAGGAAGACGGGCTTTTCAAGCTAAGGATTACTTATGACCTGGACAAAAAGGTCAGGACGCAGATGATCCCATATGCCATTCCGGAGATTGAAGATTTTCAGCTCGTAGACAACAACAGCTATGATTATTCCTTTAAATTCGAAAACAGGAAAGAACTTGACATGATGAAAATGAAAGCCAAGGCAGAGGAAATCATCATTGTCAAAAACAACCATATTACGGATACCTCTTACTCTAACCTCCTGTTCCTGAAGGGAAAAGAATGGTTTACCCCATCTACCTATCTGCTGAACGGGGTACAGAGACAGCATCTCCTCAAAACGAAAAAAATAAAGGAGCGGGAAATCACCATCCAGAACATCAAGGAATTTTCTCATTTCCAGCTGATCAATGCCCTGAATGATTTTGACGAAAATTTCATCTATCCCATCCATAAGATCATTAACCTGCCCGGAAATGAAGAATATTCGGACCTTAATTATCTTTGATAAAGCTGAAATATGATTTCAAGACAGAAGCATTGCTTTTGCCCGCTGTATTCACTTCCAGTATTTTGGGCTGTACATCTGCTTTAAAGAAATTCTCCAGAACCCTGTCGAGCGTAGCCTCCTCATCCACTTTGCTGTAGGAGAACCCGAAATGTTTAGCCATAAGCTCAGCATTTTTGTGATGCTTTGTCGCAATGAATTCATCCAGCGTATTAGGGTTGGCATTGCCCGGTCCCGGGATGATCTTAAAGATATTCCCCTCACCGTTGTTGAAGATAATTATCCTTACAAATGGCGGGATGTACTGATTCCACAGCCCATTGATATCATAGAAAAAACTCAGGTCTCCAGTAATCAGAACTGTCGGGTTCGGATTCTTAATGGCAAATCCCATTGCTGTGGAAGTAGAGCCGTCGATTCCACTGGTACCCCTGTTGCAGTAAATCCTTCGTTTTCCGTAGTCAAACAGCTGCGCATAACGTATAGCCGAACTGTTGCTGAAATGAACGTTGTAATTCTCCGGTATGGTCTGGGAAGTCTTATTGAAAAAATAAAAATCTGAAAATTCTGCCAGGTTAAGGAACTGCTCGTGCCTCGCATCTTTTTTATCCCTTAAAACATCCCAGAGGTTGAAGTAAGGTCTGGGTTCAAGATTGATCATCTTAAGAAGCTTTGAAAAAAACACCTCCGGTTTCACCTCTATCTTTTCTGTTAGGGCAAGATAGGTATCTGGCTGCCAAACTTCATCCAGATGCCAGTGCTGCTTTGGGTGCGCACTTCTCAGGAACTGTTTTACTTTTTTGGAAACGACGTTCTGCCCTACCGTGATCAGCAGGTCCGGAGCATAGGTTTTATAATCTTCTTCCGTAAAGTTATAGATGTAACGGTCGATATGCCTGAAAAACTTCTCATGATACAGGTTCGAGTTCACTTCACTCAGCACTACTGCAGAATGGTTCTTCACGAGTTGTGAAAGCTGGTTTTCCAGTTCCGCACTATAATCCCTGGTTCCTACAAGGATCATGATCCTCTTGGAAGTATTCCAGTCTGCTACCAGATTGGAAGGGATCTCATATTCTTTGGTCCTGATTGTTTTTTCAACGGTGGGAAAAGTAGGGATTTCCGAAACCAGATTATACAGAGGTTCCTCCAGGGGAATATTGATATGAACGGGACCCTGCTTTTCAAAGCAAAGCTCGATGGCTTTTTTAATGATGTCGAAATTAAGTTCTTCCGCGTTCTCTTTACTATCTTCCACCATCTGAAAGTCTCCGTAAGAATGCTGTTGGAAAAGATGGTTCTGGCGGATCGTCTGCCCGTCAAAGATATCTACATAATCCGTCGGCCGGTCAGCTGTTAAGATCAGCATCGGTATATTATGGTAAAAAGCTTCGGTAATGGCAGGATAATAATTAGCCGCTGCAGAACCGCTGGTGCAGGTAATGGCAACCGGCTTCTTCTCGCTCATGGCCATACCCATCCCGACAAACGCAGCACTTCTTTCATCTACAATGCTATAACAGTTGAACCCGTCTACTTCAGAAAAATGAATGGCAAGAGGAGCATTCCTGGACCCCGGGGAAATCACAACATCTGAAATCCCGTACTGCCTGAGAAGATGTGCCAGTATCTGAATGCTTCTTTTGGAAGAATATTTTTTCATAAGGCAAATTTAGTTTATATATACTTATTTAAAAATCATTTAAGCCAAAAAAAATGTAATTTAGCCGCTCGTTAAATTTCTAAAAATGGACAAAATACCTAGTGTAGACCTGCGTGATTTCCTTTCGGGTGACCCGGAACGCAAACAGAAATTTGTAAATGAAATCGGAAAAGCTTATGAAGAAATTGGTTTTGTTGCCTTAAAAGGCCATTTTCTTGATGATGAATTGGTGGATGAACTCTATGAAGAAGTGAAGAACTTTTTTGAACTCCCAGCGGAAACCAAACAGAAGTATGAAATTCCCGGGATCGGAGGACAGAGAGGATATGTAGGATTCGGTAAAGAAACCGCAAAAGGCTTTAAAAAAGGAGATCTTAAAGAATTCTGGCATTTCGGCCAGTATGTGTCTGAAGACTCAAAATACAAAAACGAATATCCTGATAATGTAATGGTAGAAGAGCTTCCTAAATTCAATGAAGTTGGGAAAGAGGCCTATCAGATGCTCGAAAAAACGGGGCAGTATGTATTAAGGGCACTGGCCCTGCACCTGGGGCTGGATGAATTTTATTTTGATGATAAAATTGCGGAAGGAAATTCCATTTTAAGGCCTATCCATTACCCGCCAATTACGCAGGAGCCGGATGATGCAGTAAGGGCCGCAGCACACGGAGATATTAATCTTATCACCCTTTTAATGGGAGCCCAGGGCAAAGGCCTTCAGGTACAGAACCATAAAGGAGAATGGATTGACGCCATTGCAGAGCCTGATGAACTGATGATCAATGTTGGTGATATGCTTTCCAGGCATACCAACAACAAACTGAAATCTACGATTCACCGGGTGGTCAATCCGCCAAGAGAATTATGGGGAACCTCAAGATATTCCATTCCTTTCTTTATGCACCCCGTAAGTGCCATGTCACTGAATGCTCTCGATAACTGTGTAGATGAATTGCACCCTAAACTGTATGCAGATACTACTGCCGGAGAATTCCTACATGAAAGGCTGATTGAACTCGGGCTGATCAAGAAATAACGGAAAATGTTTACTGCTCAAAGAATTTTAAATAAAAGATACCACATCAGTTTTACAAATTATTTTTTTAGCTATATTTACATAACTATCAAATTTTTAATTAAAACAATATGAAAAATTTAAAAAAACTAAGCAAAAACCAATTAAAAGGAATTTCCGGAGGAGGCGTTAAGCCCCTTCCAGAATCAGAATTCTGTTTCTATGCATGCGGCAATACGGTAATCTGTACAGCATGCAGTGATGACTTCAAATGTCCGGATGATTCCATTTAAATTGAAATCCGAAAAAAATTCATATGAAACCGCTCCTTAGGAGCGGTTTTTTTATTATTCATAACCATATTATACTCTTATACCAACATGCTAAGGTGAACAAGTATAAATTAAGTCAAAATAGAGATCTGACTGACTAAAAACAACTAAAAAAAAGAATTAAAACAGCACAAAATCACATTAAGGAGACAAAATATAAAAATTAACTAAATGATTATCATAGTTTTAAAATTAAATTATCAATTTTTATTTTGAAAACTATTTTTGAAATAGATTATTAATTATATTTGGAAATGACAGAATTTTACGGATAGCCTTTAACTACCCATCTCTGATAAAAACTAAATGATCATGAAACTATGCAACAGAAGATTTATTGACAGGAAATATTGTTAAATGTCACTATTTTTTAGTGTATCCAATTTTCTTTCAAAAGTCGGACGTACCGAAACAGCGACTTAAAATAAACTGAAAGTAGGTTATCTTATAATAAAATTTATGAAAAAACTAATCTCCATTTTTTTTGTGCTTGTATTTTCAAGCAGTATTTACGCCGGCTGGAGCACTTCAGAAAGAAAAAACTGCAAATGGTGGAACAAAAAATACCATGCGACGGCAAGAGTTTTTACCGGACTGTTTGCATCCCAGACAACAGGCAACTGCGGATATGCGTATGCTGAAAAAATTAAAAATTGTGCCTGGCAAAAAGCTTCTCGTGGTGATAACGGAGTCTGGGCACAAGGCGGTGTCAACAAAAGGATCTGTTCCAGAGGTGAAGTAATTACCCTTTTAGATGAGTTTTTCCTGCCGCAAACAGATGAAACTGAAGAGATTATTGAAGAATCTGAAATCAAAGCTGCACCATCTATCTTTGATGAAGCTTCTCATTCCGTTATCATCCCAAATATTACCGGAAAAATAAGACTCAAGAAGGATAATGGTTTTTATTCTGATCTTCGTTTTTCCATCTGGAAACCTACTGACGACACAGTTAACTTTGTTGAAGATGAAACGATGGACGATTCTGAGATCCTGCATCAAATTACCGTAAAAGTTACTGATGAAGGCCTGATATTCAAAGGAGAATTGGTAACTGAGGATATTAAGTCCAAATTCAATGTCGTGAAGACGGGAGATGAAATCTATGTTGAAATAAGCGATCTTTCACTAAAATTCCCGATAGACGAAAATATTTCGTTAGATGACCTAGCTGTACAGATAGAAGGCGACGGCGCACCGGATACTAAGGCAAATGCTTCTAAAATGTCCCACAATACAGAGATGGCCATTGCAAACAATGAATATAAATTTAATGTTTACCCGAATCCTACTTCGGATTTCATTAATATAGAATTTTCAAATAATCTTTCAGAAGGGAATACAAATATCCAGATCTACAACTTCTCAGGAAAAAAAGTAAAGGATGTTTATAACGATCAGATTAACAGAGGAAATTTAAAATCGTTAAAGATCGATCTTTCTTCTCTTCCAAAAGGAGAGTATTTCATCCTGATAGACAGTAATGGTAAAAGGCTAAGCAAAAAAATAATCAAAGATTAAAATCAAATAAGACTTCCTGCACATCAAGCAGGAAGTCTTTACTTAGAAAGAATATGAAAGTACTTTTTAATACCCTGTTCTTATTTTTACTTCTATTTACAGGAAATTTTAATGCTCAATCCAGCTACTCATTAGGTTTGACCGTTGGTCCAGGAGTAAATATTTATAAGAATTCCCTGTCAACGGACAAAAATCACTTTAAACCTAATTCGCCATTTTCATTGTCTCTCGGAGCGAAGCTCGTTAAAAATCTGGACGAAGAAAACAAATTATTCGCAGATTTACTGTATACAAGAAAAAAGATAGAATACGAATACAATATTAATGAGCCGGAAATTCCATTTATAAACAAAGAAAAAGTCGGCCAGAAATATGATTGTATCTCATTATACGTAGGCTACCGAAGACTATTTCCTATGAATACAAGCTTAGTTTATATTGAAGCAAGCATTGGTGCTGATTATAATAATAATGTTATGAGCTATAATGAAGGAAACGGAGAGGCTCAGGAGGGCATCAGGGAAACAATCTACTTTGAGAATTTTTACAATACAAATCTTGGTGAAAAAAGCTATACCATTAGTACTAATATAGGATTCGGTTTGAATTTTGGAACGAGAAGTCAATATGATATAGGATTATCCCTAAATATTCCTATCCAAAAAATCCAGTCTCAAGAATCTCATTATCAATATACCTGGAATTACAGTAATAAAAATTATGTGCACCAGTTAAGTTATCTGGGCAATATTTATTATCCTAACTTAAGGCTCACTTATTATTTTTTCTAGAAGGCTTACCAATCAAATAACCGGAGCTGCTGATCCTTTGTACCGGTAAATCCCGCTGTGGATAATTTGGGAAATTCTTTGCCGTCAAAAAACTTCTTCCGGCCTATTTTGAATGTATTATGGATCATGTCTGCAATATTACCCTCTCCCTTTTGACGGTCGTCAAAATATTTTTTCTCTCCCAGTTTCCCTCCCCGCATGGAGCGGATCAGATTGAGAACCTTCTGAGCCCTGTCAGGAAAGGCAGATTCAATCCATTTGACAAATACCGGTTCTACTGAATCATTCAGCCGTACCAGGGTGTAGCCGAAATTCTGGGCACCTGCTTCGGAGATGGCTTTCAGAATACTTAGCGGCTCGTCACTGTTCAGTCCCGGAATGATTGGCGCTACCATGACATTCACTGGAATATTGTTTTCTGCCAGTACAGATATTGCTTTCAGTTTGTTGGCTGCGGAGCTTGTGCGGGGCTCCATCGTCCTGCGGAGTTCTTCATTGATCGTAGGAATACTTAAAGAGACCGAAACCAGGTTTTGCTCCGCCATCGGTCTAAGGAGATCAATATCCCTTAAGACAAGGGCATTTTTTGTAAGCACATGCACCGGATGCCGGTAATCCAGGCAAACCTGGAGAAGTTTTCTTGTAATTTCAAACTGCCGTTCCGCAGGCTGGTAACAGTCTGTATTCCCGGACATCAAAATGGGAGCGGCCTGATATCCTCTTTTTTTAAAGAACTTTTCAAGCAGTTCAGAAGCATTCTTCTTGACCATAACCTTCCTTTCAAAATCCACTCCAGCACTATACCCCCAATATTCATGGGTAGGCCTGGCAAAACAATAGGAACAGCCATGCTCGCAGCCCTGGTAAGGGTTCATTGAGTATTCCATTGGCAGGTCCTCACTTTTTACCTGATTGACAATGGTTTTCGGAAATACTTCAGTGAAAGAGGTCTTCATAACATCCAGGTCTTCATCCTCAGGATCAAAGGTATAGCGATCGAAACGATTGACTACGTTCCGCTGTGCTCCCTGCCCTTTAATGATATCCCTGTGCTCCATGATGTTGTAAAGTTAAAACGTATCGGGAAGACATATCGTATTTTTATCTTAAAGTTTTCCACAAAAAAACCGGAGCCTGAAAAGCACCGGTCTGTTCGTTTAACATACGATATATTAAATACTACTTCTATTTCAATGCGTAAAATTCAATGCCATGATCATCATCTTCAGACGGACCATTGCTAAAATGCCTGTGATAATCTGAATAATAATCACTGTACTTTTTATCTTTTTTATGTAGAATTTTTTTAATGCCTATGATACTTAATACGGCTAAAAGTCCAACTCCCCCTGCCAGTAATACGCCTACCTCTTTTTTCATATGAATCTGATTTTTGTAACGTATTACAAAAAGTATACCTATTGCAACCCGGAGAATTCTAAATTTTGTTAATATATCTTTAACAATACCATAATACAATTCCTCGAATCCTGTACTACCATGGCGCCAATGGTTCAATTATTGTAGTAACCATGAAAATTATTGATTATGCATAGTTCTGAAGAAATGACAACCTTAAGTCAGGTTATGACAAAGATATCCCAAAGAGGAATTAAGAGAGAGTTCAGGATGAATGAAGAGGGTGTTATGACCCTTGAAAACTCCGGAAGAAGCTACCAACCTACTGATTTATGCATCCTTAAAACCTATCGTTTTGAAGGAGACAGTAATCCTGACGATAACGTTGCCTTGTATGTTGTTAAGGATACCGAAGGAAATTTGGGAATGATCATTGATTCCTATGGAGCAGAAAGCAACTATCCCGGCGATGAGTTTGATAAATTCCTAAGGGAAATTCCGATCCAGGAAAATGAAGAATTCTCCCTTTAAAATATTGGACCCGGCACTTTAACAGTTCCGGGTTATTTTATGGATTTTTCCGAAGCATTTTTTGAACCCGGTGTTTTTCCGGTAGCCTGCTTTACTTTCTTATCTACATTCTTAACCGGTTGTGTTGTCATATTTACGGGCTCTTCCTTTCCGCCCGAAATTCCGATCAGAGTCTTCTTCAGGCCTTGTTCAATGCCTTTCCAGAAAAGGTTAAAGAAAGATTTTGTGGGGTCACGCTCCACATCTTCTATGGTTACATCCTGAGGAAGCCTTTCTGAATCCGACTTTACAAACAGATTTGCAATTGCCGTAAGCAGTCCTTTTTTCTGCCGGCTGTCTTTATTCAGGATCGTTACTTTAAGGTCCTTATGCTTAAGATTGAAGGCTCCGCCAAGCCCGGCAGGATTTCCTTTAAAGTTAAACAGCATTTCCTGAATCGTTCCGGTAGCCGTTACATGCAGGTAAGGTCTGATGAAAGGATTAATCCCGGCCGCAGGAAGATTAACAGTCTTCCCTGAGATGGCAAAATTATCTTTCTGATCTGCCACATCAAAATTCCAGCTTACCGACAAGGGTGCGAGGTTCATAAAAGAACAGGCGATCTTGATATCCACACGGGTAGGCTTTCCTTTCATTTTGGCAGAATTCAGGTTTTTGACATTCATATTAAAATTGCTGAAGGTCAGCTTTCCGGGTCCTTCGCTTTCAGGTGTATCTTCTTCGTAGACAAGCTTCGAATTTTTTAGATCGAGATTTTGTACATGCAGAGGAATTTTAATGGTCCTGAGCATCCTGGAATACAATGCTTTCTCCTTAGGATCATCCTTTGGGATCTTGCTCCTGAAAATATTTGCATCTGCTGAACTGAGGGTTACGGTGGAAGCATTGATAAATTTCTTTCCGGAAAAGAAATCCCAACTTCCCCCGGCGGTAATCTTCTGTACACTGATATCGTACAGGTCACTCTCCACCGGAATCATCCGGATAAACTGTGCTCTCGAAACCACCGGCTTCATGGCAAACTGATTGATGCTGATCTTATTCTGACTGAATTCAGACTGGCCGGCAGTCATGTAATAAAACCTGTTACGGTAAGAGAAAGTTCCGGCAGTGACCCGGTAATCTTTCATGCTTACGGCCATTCCGGAATTTTGGGATCCCCTGTCTAACTGAAGCCCGTTCACTGAAGCATTCAGGTTTTTTACCGCAAGAGGTTGATTGTTTTTATCATACGCAACGTCGGAATTTCTGATTGTGACTTTCCCCACAATGACCGGAAAATGGATTCCGCCGCTGCCGGGTTTTCTGACAACAGGATTATCCGTGCCTAATATGGTTCCTTTAGCCTGATCGACAAAGATTTCCTTTACATCCAGGTTCAGTTTCCGATCAACGAACCCCCATTTATTAAAGGCAAAAGCAATACGGTCTACCAGAAGGTTAGTCATCGTTTTATTGGGTAAAGAAGCAGGGCCAGCCACAGAAATTTTTCTCAGTTCGCCGCTGGTAGGGTTCAGGGCAAGGCTGCCTACTGTAAAATCCCGAGCCCCTGAATATGCTATACCTCTTCCTGAAACCGTGAAGTTTTTATATCCAACGGGTATAACCTCTTTCGTCGTTTCTTTGTCAAGCATCAATTGGCTGATATTGACGTTCAGCACATCGGCAGACACCAGCCTGCTACCGTCCGGTTTTGCAATCTTAATCTTGGCACTAACCAGTTTTACAGCTTTGAGACTGACCTCAAAACCAAAAGGTTTGTCTGACTTCCGCAGTTGGGCATCAGTAGTATACATGAGAAGATCCGGGCTGTGAAAAACAGCATTGGACAGCGATATTTTGTTTTTCCTGAGCAGTACATCCTTAAATTCCACTTTGGGAATGATGAACTGATAAAGTTTTGTCTGATGTGGATAAAATCTTTTTAACTGGGAAAGGTTCAGAAGCGGGACCAGCCTGAATCCTTCAAGAGTCATAAGCCCTTCAGCCGTCGTTATGGTATTTATTTTCAGAGCATATATATTATCCGGCCTGAAAAACAGGTTTCTGCCACGGATCCTGTATTGGTCAAATACAACAGGAAGTTGATTTTCCACAGACTTTTCGGTCATCTGAAGATTGTTGACGGATAAGTCCAGATCGCGTACAGCGAGATATTTCTGGCGGGTGTACTTAAAGATGGTGATATCTCCTTTATTAATCCTGATATTTTCAAAAACGACAGGATTCCTTTTTTTCCCGGTTTTCTGGCTGACAGGCTTGGCCAGGATCACATTCAGGTGCGGGCGGGCAAGCAGCAGGTCTGATGAACTGATCTGCTTATTAAAAACCGCATCATAGATGCCGAAACGACTGATCTTCAAGGTATCGATTGTCCCCTGAAGGCCTATGACATCGGTATTCAGGGGATTTTTATTATTGATGGAGATTCCTGTGGAGAATATGTTTCCGGTAAGCAGGTCTACATCCAGTTTCTTATAAGATACTTTGTAATCCGTGTTTTTCTTAATATAGCCCGGCAGGCTGTTTTTGAGCCAAATGTTCAGCCCGAAATTACCTAGAAGGATAATCAGAAACAGAATTCCTAAAACAATTAGCAGCTTTTTACCCCATTTCTTCATATCATTATCGGTATTAATAAAGTCAATCTTTGATCGTAAGCTCTACCCTGTAACCCTCGTGGCCTCTGATGTTGATGAAATCCCCGCCTTCAAAACCCAGATACTGGCCTTTGATCCCGGTAAGACGGCCTGTAAACTCCGGTTTTTTATCCAGGGTGAAAGATGTTACTTTTTCAGGTTTTTCAAAAGGATAATCAATCATCCATAAATCTTCCCCTTCGCTATAGAACTTCTGGAAGTCTTCCGGAAAATACTGCCTGATTTTCTGCTGGAAATCCGCCAGGTCCACTTCATCCTCAAAATCATCCTGGAGCATTTTCTTCCAGTTTGTCTTATCAGGCACATGCTGTTTTAAAGCGACTTCAATCATCCCGGCTTCATAACGGTTCTCAGTTCGCGCTATAGGAAGAGCAAATGTTGCGCCCTGATCGATCCAGCGCGTAGGAATTTGTGTATTCCTCGTTACCCCAACCTTCACTTCTCCTGTATATGCCAGATAAACGGTATGAGGCTGAAGCTGTATTTCCTTTTCAATTTCAAGGTCACGCTCGGCAATTCCCAGATGGGCTTTTGAAAGTTCGGGCCGGATGATGGTATCACTGGCATACGGACTTTCGAAAAAACAGTTCTTACAGAACCCCATCCTGTATATGGGCTTATCCTCGCCGCAATGGACACATTCATACCCTGTATGCTTTAGGGTGAGTTCTTTCCCGAACAACTCATTCATATGGATCAGATCCCCTGAAAGGTTAAGATAATATTGCACAGGCCTGTCATTATAGCTGGCCATCTTCAAAATTTGCCCCTGAAACTGCATCATATATATACTCCTTTTGGAAGTAAAAGTAATCATTTATATTTTCAAAACTAAATTTTATACTTTTGTGTTATAAAAAATCACGGATGGTTTATCTTGTTACCGGAGGAAGCGGGTTTATCGGGTCTCACTTGACAGAGCAGTTATTAAAAAACGGACATTCTGTCATTAATATTGACAGCTTCGATGATTTTTATGATTATAAAATTAAAATTAAAAATACGCTTGAATCGGTTGGACAATCTACCGATTTTGAATTTACCGGTAAAAACACGGATATCCTGAAGCTCGTTTCATCCACGGAATCAGACCGGTATATATTGTACCATCAGGATATCAGGGATAAATCCGGACTGGAAAATATCTTCAGCAGACACCCTATTGACATGGTCATCCATCTGGCCGCACTAGCCGGTGTACGCCCTTCCATTGAAAGGCCGCTGGAATATGAGGAAGTCAACATCCGCGGCACCATGAATCTCTGGGAACTGTGCAGGGAATTCGGCATCAAAAATTTCATCTGCGCCTCATCGTCAAGCGTTTACGGCAATAACGAAAAAATCCCCTTTGCCGAAACTGATCCTGTAGACCATCCGATTTCACCGTATGCTGCCACCAAAAAATGTGGGGAAGTACTGGGACATGTGTATCACCAGCTGTATGGCATCAATATGATCCAGCTTAGGTTTTTCACGGTCTACGGACCGCGCCAGAGGCCTGATTTGGCCATTCATAAGTTCACACGGCTGATTTCTGAAGGCATGGAAATTCCATTTTACGGTGACGGTACCACGGCCAGAGATTACACTTATATTGATGATATTATTGACGGAATCCTGAAGTCTGTCAGATACCTGGAAACCCACTCCGGGATATACGAGATCCTGAATCTGGGCGAAAGCCAGGTAATTACCCTATCTGAAATGCTCTCTGCCATTGAGGATACACTGGGAAAAAAGGCCCGGAAAAAAAGGCTGCCGATGCAGCCCGGAGATGTACAGAAAACCAATGCCGACATCAGCAAAGCAAAGGCTTTAATCGGCTACAAACCAGACACCGACTTCCAAAATGGCATAAAAAAATTTGTGGAATGGTTTTTGAGAAAATGACACCAAATGACCTGCAAATCATGCTTTAACATGATCTGCATTCAATAATAACAGAAATTAACAAAAAGAATTGAAAATCAGTTATAAAAAAGTTTATTATATAACCTATTTTTATACTTTTGCAAAAAATTAAAAGATTATGTACTGGACATTAGAATTAGCCTCCTATTTAAGTGACGCACCGTGGCCAATGACAAAAGCGGAGCTCATTGATTATGCAATCCGAACTGGTGCCCCTATGGAAGTGGTAGAGAATCTTCAGGCCATTGAAGATGAAGGAGAAATCTATGAGTCTATCGAAGAGGTTTGGAGCGATTATCCTACCGATGAGGACTTCCTTTGGAACGAAGACGAATATTAAGCATGAGACAGGCTTTAGGCACATTGCCTGGAGCTTTGCCATTTTATACATCAATTTACACGATAGGCGTGTTGTTAAAACGCTTAAAGCATATCACTTTAGGCATAAAGTAAAAATTTATGAGTTTTTTAAACAAAGTTCTTAAAGGGTTTTTGGGAGACAAGAAAGCGCAGGACCTAAAAGAAGTAAAAAAAGTTGTAACAAAAATCAAAGCTGCAGAACCCGGCATCCAGCAATTGTCTGATGACGGACTGAGACAAAAAACTGCTGAATTTAAAGAGAACATACAATCTGCAACCAGCAAGATAACAGCACAGATAGAACAAATTAAAGAGCAGATTAAAAATTCGACCAATGTTGATGAGAAGGAAGCTCTTTTTTCCAGGATTGAGGTTCTGAAAAAAGAATCTTATGAACTTGAAGAAAAAGTCCTCAGCCAGATCCTTCCTGAAGCCTTCGCGCTGATCAAGGAAACCGCCAGAAGATGGGCGCAGAACGGAGAGATCCGTGTAACGGCTACCGACTGGGACAGGCAACTGGCTGGTGCAGGCAAAGACTTTGTAGAAATTCAGGGAGACACAGCTGTTTGGAAAAACTCATGGGATGCTGCAGGAACTGCCGTAGTGTGGGATATGGTACATTACGACGTACAGTTCATCGGCGGGGTGATCCTTCACAGCGGTAAAATTGCCGAGATGGCAACCGGAGAAGGTAAAACCCTTGTGGGAACACTGCCTATTTATTTGAACTCACTTCCGGGAAGAGGGGTGCATGTGGTAACCGTTAACGACTATCTTGCGAGAAGAGACTCGGCGTGGATGGGGCCGTTGTATCAGTTCCATGGCTTATCCATCGACTGTATTGACAACCACCAGCCTAACTCTGACGGAAGAAGAAAAGCCTATAACTCAGATATTACTTACGGAACGAACAATGAATTCGGCTTCGATTACCTGAGAGACAATATGGTGACCTCACCTTCAGAACTGGTACAGAGAGAGCTTAATTTCGCAATTGTGGATGAGGTGGATTCCGTATTGGTAGATGATGCCAGAACGCCTTTGATCATTTCCGGGCCGGTACCTCAGGGTGACCGTCAGGAGTTTGATGTGCTGAAGCCGTCTATCGACCGCATCGTTGAGGTACAGAAAAAAACCGTTTCCGCAATTTTCAATGAAGCGAAAAAATTAATCGCTGCCGGAAACACCAAAGAAGGAGGATTCAAACTTCTTCAGGCCTACAGGGGCCTTCCTAAAAACAGGCAGCTGATTAAATTCCTGTCTGAAAGCGGGAACCGTGCGTTGCTTCAAAAAGTGGAGGCACAATACATGCAGGATAACAACCGGGACATGCCGATTGTAGATAAAGACCTTTACTTCGTGATCGAAGAAAAGAATAATCAGGTAGACCTTACCGATAAAGGGGTTGAATATATGTCTCAGGGGAACTCTGACCCTAATTTCTTCGTTCTTCCGGATATCGGGACAGAAATCGCCGAAGTAGAGGCAAAAAACCTTTCCAAAGAAGAGGAATTTGAAGCAAAAGAAAGATTATTTGCAGAATTTGCAGAAAAATCTGAGCGGGTTCATACCATGAGCCAGCTCCTTAAAGCCTATACCCTTTTTGAAAAAGATGACGAGTATGTGGTGATTGACGGAGAAGTGAAAATCGTGGACGAGCAGACAGGACGTATCATGGAAGGAAGACGGTACTCAGACGGTCTTCACCAGGCGATTGAAGCGAAAGAAAACGTAAAGATCGAAGCAGCTACCCAGACTTTTGCTACCGTTACCCTTCAGAACTATTTCCGTATGTACAACAAGCTTGCCGGGATGACCGGTACGGCTGAAACGGAAGCCGGTGAGCTTTGGGAGATCTATAAACTGGATGTAGTAGTAATCCCGACCAACCGCCCGATCCAGAGAAATGACAAGCAGGATCTGGTTTTCAAAACCAACCGCGAAAAATATAATGCCGTAATTGAAGAAATTGAAAAGCTTACTGAAGCCAAAAGACCGGTACTGGTAGGTACTACATCAGTGGAGATTTCCCAGTTACTGTCCAAAGCACTTCAGCTGAGAAAAATCCCACACCAGGTACTCAACGCTAAGCTTCACAAGAAGGAAGCGGAAATTGTTGCCGGAGCAGGACAACCTGGCGTAGTAACCATTGCTACGAACATGGCAGGCCGTGGTACGGATATCAAGCTTTCCAAAGAAGTAAAAGAAGCAGGAGGTCTTGCCATCATTGGTACGGAACGACATGATTCCAGGCGTGTGGACAGGCAGTTAAGAGGTAGGGCCGGCCGTCAGGGAGACCCGGGAAGCTCTCAGTTCTATGTATCCCTGGAAGATAACCTGATGCGTTTATTCGGTTCTGAACGTATTGCCAAAATGATGGACAGGATGGGCCATAAGGAAGGTGAAGTAATTCAGCATTCCATGATTACCCGATCTATTGAAAGAGCCCAGAAAAAAGTGGAGGAAAACAACTTCGGGATCAGGAAAAGGCTGCTTGAATATGATGACGTTATGAACAAGCAGCGTGACGTGATCTACAAGAGAAGAAAGAATGCATTGTTCGGGGATCACCTGAAATATGACATTACCAATATGATCTTTGACGTGGCTAATTCTATCGTAGCCAAAGGAAAAGCATCCGGAAGTTATAAGGATTTCGAATTTGAGATCATTAAGAATTTCACGATGGAATCTCCGGTTTCAGAAAATGATTTCGGTAACAAGAACGTAAAAGACCTTACAGAAATCGTGTTTAAGGCTGCTCAGGAAGATTATCAGATGAAACTCAACCTTCTGAAAGAAAAATCATTCCCGATTATTGAGAATGTATATCAGAACCAGGGATCGATGTTTAAGATGATTCAGGTTCCTTTTACAGACGGACATAAGACCCTGACTATCGTAACAGATCTTAAAGAGGCTTATGAGACGCATTGTGACAGCCTGATCAATGATTTTGAAAAGAATATTACTTTATCCATCATCGATGAAAACTGGAAACTGCACCTGCGTGAAATGGATGATCTGAGAAGATCTTCGCAGGGAGCTGTTTACGAGCAGAAAGATCCGTTGGTTATTTACAAACAGGAATCTTTCCATCTGTTTACAGATATGATCGATAAGATGAACAAAGAAATTATTTCATTCTTGTACAAAGGTGAAATTCCCGCGTAAGAAATAACTTTAAATAAAAAAACCGCTTCAGTCTTTACTGAAGCGGTTTTTTTTATCCTGACCCCAATATTATTTATTATGATAAATATCAAGGATTTTATTTATTTAGAACAGTTAAAAATAATATATTTGCAAAAAAATAAGGATTCATGAAGCTAAAAACAGCAAAACGCTGGTTTAATTGGCATAAATGGACAAGTCTCATCTGTACCGTTTTTCTGCTGTACCTCTGTATTACAGGGCTACCGTTGATTTTTCATGAAGAAATTGAACATCTTTTACAGGGCAATAAAGAAGCCGTAGTACAAAACCACGCAAAAATGAGCCTGGACAAACTTGCTCAGATTGCGGAATCCAAATATCCCGGAGAGAAAGCAAGATATGTTTTCTGGGATGAAAATGAAAAGAATAAAGTCCTTTTTGATATTGTAGACAGGCCGGATGCACCGTATGAAAAAAGCAAATACCTGGTGCTGAATGAATATACCGGAGAAATTCTGGGAGCTCCGAGAACAGACGGAATCATGAATGTTATTCTTAAGCTTCATACCGATATGTTCCTAGGCATTCCTGGAAAACTTTTCCTGGGCATCATGGGCATTTTATTTATGATTTCCATTATTTCAGGCATTGTGCTGTATGGTCCTATCATGAAAAAGTATGACTTCGGAATGGTCCGCAAGAACAGATCCAGCAGACTCAGGTGGCTGGATACCCATAACCTATTGGGGATTGCCATTACTGCATGGATGCTTGTGGTGGGGTTTACAGGGGTCATCAATACCCTTTCAGATGTTATCGTTGGATTATGGCAACAGGGCCAGCTGGCCGAAATGACAGCTCCTTACAAGAATCAGAAACCTATTTCAGGAAAACTGAGTTCTTTGGATGATGCCAAAAAATCCGCAGAGAATGCCATTAAAGATATGAAGGTAGCCGTGATCGCATTTCCGGGTACCGATTTTACCAGCAAACATCACTATGCGGTCTTTATGAGAGGAAATACAGAGCTGACCTCCAAATTACTGAAGCCGGTACTTATAGATGCCGCAACTGGTACTGTAACTGATTCAAGGGATATGCCGTGGTATGTTAATGCCCTTTTCATTTCGGAGCCTTTACATTTTGGAAATTATGGTGGTATGGTCCTTAAAATTATCTGGGTGATATTTGATGTATTCACCATTCTGGTACTCATTACAGGCCTCTATCTATGGATTGCCCGCAGAAAAGCGGAAAAACAGCAACTCCAGCTCCTCATTCCAAAAAATTCCAAAGCATGAAAAATACATTCCTGAAACTCTGGGGCATGCCTATTCTTCTGGCTCTGTTATCTGTGTTCGGATTGGTTGCAGCCCTGAATGGTGACGGGATCTGGGACCTGTTAGGATGGCTGTCGCTGTCCGTCCCTTTATTTTTAATTATTAAACATTATTATAAAAATCCTATACGATGAAAAAGATGGTACTTAGTGTGGCGATGCTTTCGGGTATTGCCGTTGCAGCGCAGGTAAAAGATACTGTAAAATCGAATGATATCGAGGAAGTTATTGTAGATGCCTACATCAAGAAAGATACAGAATATACCAATAAAATGCCTCTGAAGGCTATTGAAAACCCTCAGGTATATTCGTCAATTGATAAAACAGTCCTGGAAAACCAGCTTATCTTCACAGCGGATGACGCATTGCGTAATGTTCCCGGGGTACAGAGAATGTGGAGTGCTACCAACAGAGCCGGTGACGGAGGTGCCTACTACAGCATGAGGGGGTTTGTTTCCAACAATTCTTTAAGAAACGGCCTGGTAGCTCCGGTGACTACTTCTATGGACGCAATCAACCTGGAGAAGATCGAAGTGCTTAAAGGACCATCAGCTACACTTTTCGGAAGTACGGTTACTTCCTATGGAGGGCTTATTAACAGGGTGACAAAAAAACCATACGAAAATTTCGGCGGAAATGTATCGCTGATTGGCGGAAGCTATAATTATTACCGGGCACAGGCAGACATTAATGCTCCTGTCACCAATGATAAAAAACTACTCTTCAGAGTCAATACTGCCTATACCAACCAGGGAACATTCCAGAAGAAAGATGCTAAAAATTCCTACTTTGCATTTACACCGTCATTAACATACAAACTTAATGATCAACTGAGCTTCAACCTGGAATATGAAATGTTTGAAACCAGGGCAACTCCTGAACAATCCTTCTTTTATCTTTCAAAAGCCAGTACAGGATTCGATAATATGAAAGACCTTGAAAAAGCCGGCCTGGACTATAAGCAATCCTATACAGGCGATGACCTTTATACCACTGCCAAAGTAAGGAACCTGTTCGGACAGATCAATTATCAGATTAACAAAAACATCCGTTCGACCACTGCTGTAAGCTCAGCGTACAGTTACTCAGACGGGTTCAATCCTTATTTTTCCGTAATAATGAATCCTGCAACAGCAGCACTGAATGTCGTGAGATCTGACCAGTCTACTGTAGACAGTAAGAAAAAATTCTTCCAGGTACAGCAGAACTTTAATCTGGACTATTCCTTTGGCGGAATGAGAAACAGAACCGTGGCAGGATTCGATTTTATGCAGACCAGGGACCGCCAGATGTTCATTTTCCCTGCATCGGGCAGCTTTGATATGGTGCCGTTAACAGGATTTGATTATTCAAATATGAACGGCCAGACGGTTGGAAATTTTTACCAGACAGGAAATGTCAGTGATTATGCCATTACAGGAGACCTTAATACCTACAGCGGTTATATTTCCAATGTATTCACCCCGGTTTCCGGGCTGAACATTATGGCTTCCGTGCGGTATGAAAACAATGACTTCCAGGGCGGCAAAAGCGGAACCCTGGATACAGATCCTTACAAACAGTCAGCATGGTCTCCTAAATTCGGGATCGTGTATGAAATTGTGAAGGACAGATTCTCCGTTTTCGGGAACTACCAGAACAGTTTCAGGAGCAACGGGTACTATATGACCGATGCAGCAGGAAATATGGCATTATCTGCCCCGGAAAGAGCGAACCAGTTTGAAGGAGGATTCAAAACCAATCTTATCAACGGAAGGATCAATGCCAGTTTAAGCTATTATAATATTGATGTAAAGAATACTTTGCTAACGCTGGGTTATGTAGGAGCAAGAGCCATACAGACCCAGGCTGGAGCACAGACCAGCAAAGGTGTGGAGCTTGAAGTGAATGCATACCTCGTAAAAGGTTTCTCAGTGATCGGAGGAATCAGCTATAACGATTCCAAATTTACCGAAATGGACAGTGCACAGCAGAATAGAATAGGTTTAAGGCCAGATACTGCAGGATCACCATGGCTGGCCAATTTCAATGCCAGCTACCAGTTCCTTGAAGGCAACCTTAAAGGTTTAGGATTCGGTATCGGAGGAAATTATGCCAGCGGCAATAAAATATTGAATACCCCGGACTCAAGCTTTACCCTGCCTAAATATTTTGTGCTGAATGCCAACGCTTTTTACGATGCTAAAAAATTCAGGATCGGAGTAAAAGTGGACAACTTTACCAATCAGCACTACTGGATAGGATACACCACCGCAAACCCACAGAACTTAATCAATGCACTAGGAAGCATTACTTATAAATTTTAGACTACACTACAAAGGACTACCTGAATGAGAAAAATTACAATAGCCGCTGCATTTCTTGCAACGACTCTGGCATGGGCCCAAAACAATGACACCATTAAATCGAATGACATCGAAGAAGTTGTTGTAAATGGCAAATACTATAAAAAATACGTTGAAAAAGAAGGTTCTTCCTCCATGCGACTGGATGAGGAACTGATTAAAATTCCTCAGAATATTTCCATCATTACCAACAGGGCACTGGAAGATCAGCAGGTAACCACTATGAGTGACGGTGTGCTGAGAAACGTAGCCGGAGCACAAAGGCTGGAACACTGGGGAGATATGTATACCAGGGTCAATATGAGAGGTTCAAGGGCAGCTGCTTTCATGAACGGAGTCAACGTTACGTCCAACTGGGGACCGTTAAGCGAAGATATGTCTTTTGTAGACCATATTGAATTCATCAAGGGACCGTCAGGATTCCTGATGTCCAACGGGGAACCGAGCGGGATTTATAATATCGTTACCAAAAAACCGACCGGGCAGTCCCTGAATGGTTCCGCAAGGGTAACCCTCGGCAGCTTCAACATGTATCGCGGTGAAACGGACATTGATACCAAAATCACCAATAAAGTGGCATTCAGGCTGAACCTGATGGCACAGAACAGAAACAGCTTCAGGGATTATGAATTCAATGACCGCTATATCATCAATCCTTCCCTTAAAGTAAATCTTACGGATAAAACTACTTTAACGGCTGAGTACATTTATCAGAAAGCTAAAATGTCTGAAGTAGGCTCTGCCTATGTTTTCAGCTATGACGGATATGCTACCCGGCCGGTATCATACACCGCGACCGATCCGAGCATTGAACCTACCAAAGTGGACAATAATACGGTGAACATCAATTTGCAGCACAAATTCAATGAGAACTGGAAACTGACATCCCAGCTGACCTACGTGAATGAATACACCATGGGGAGCAACCTCTGGCCAAGTAGCTTCGTCGGAAACTACATGATACGCCGCCTGGGCTACTGGGAAGCAGATAATACGATGAAATTCGGACAGATTTTCCTGAACGGATATGCTAAGACGGGCATCGTTTCCCATAAAATCTTAGCCGGACTGGATTTAGGAAGCAAAAAATACATGGCAGACTGGTCCCAGGGATATAATCTGGACAAATACAATGCTACTGACGATTATAGTGCGCCCGCTGATTACAGATACTGGTATAATCTGAATACCAATAATTACGATATCAATACGGGAGCCTATTACGGTTACAATAATACCCAGGCCTTCGTTTCTTTTGACGGAACGACTAAAACGCTTACAGAAAGAGCCGGGACAGGCAGCATGCTGAATCAGAACTATACTGGTTTATACTTACAGGATGAACTCGGTTTTCTGGAAGACCGTCTAAGGCTGACTCTTGCTGCACGATATACTACTGTGAAGGAAAGCAATTACGGGACTAAGATGGAAGCCGATAAAATAACACCTCGGGTGGGGATCAGCTATTCCATAGATCAAAACCTGTCTGTTTATGGTTTATATGATCAGTCATTTGTGCCGCAGGCAGCCATTTTCAGGGATGGCAGTACCGTAAAACCAATTACGGGGAACAATATGGAAGTGGGTGTGAAAAAAGACTGGCTCGGAGGAAAGTGGAACACTACTTTATCCGTATATAATATCATTAAAAATAATGCAACCACCAATGACCCTACCAATACAGGGAATGAACAATTCTCTATCCTGCTTGGAAAAACAAGGGTACAGGGAGTAGAGTTTGATCTGAAAGGGGAAATTGTAAAAGGATTCAATGCTATTTTTAATTATGCCTTTACCGAGAATAAAGTGACAGAGTCTAATGACCCTGTAAACAATCCTGTAGGGATGAGAGTTCCCGGGTACGCTAAGCATACCGCCAACGGATGGCTTAATTATACATTCACAGGGGGGACCCTTGAAGGTTTCGGTGTTTCTTTCGGAGGGACGTACCTGGGTGACAGAAGCACCTGGAACTGGGCCAACACCGGGACACAGAAGAATATGGGCGATTATGTAAAATTTGATGCCGGCCTTTCCTGGGAGGATACTAAGTTCAGGGTAGGCTTAAATGTATTCAATGTATTTAACCGGTACCTGTATTCAGGCTCACCATACGGAAACTACTACTATTATCAGGCAGAAGCTCCGAGAAACTTCAGGTTATCCATCGGATATAAATTCTAACCCTATATTACCAAATAGCCAGCCTCAAGGCTGGCTTTTTTTCATGAGAAAAAAACATCTTCATAAAAAGAAACCTTCATGGGGCAAACGATGGTCTGCAAAGCTGCATCTGTGGCTGGGCCTTTCTGTGGGTAGTATTATTTTCATCGTTTCGCTTACAGGAACCCTGTATGTTTTTAAAGACGAAATTCATGATGTCATGAGAAAGGAGGCCATGTATGTGAAAGCGGAAACCATAACTCCGGCTCCTCTATCCATTGAAGTACTGAAGGGCAAAATTTCATCGGAAATCCGTGAAAAAGTTCCCATTAGTTCCGTAGAGATTTACCTGGATAAAAACCGCTCTTACGAATTCCTGTATTATGAAAGAAATAAAAAAGCATGGAACTATTTTGATGAGGTAAAAGTCAATAAGCTGGTCTATGTCAATCAGTATACCGGAGAGATCCTGGGGGTGTACAATGAAAAATATGACCTCTTCCCTATCCTGAAAGCCATCCACTGGAGTTTGCTCCTTCCCACAGACTGGGGTAAATATGTGGTGGGGATCCCGACTGTACTCTTCATCATCATGCTGATCACCGGGATTGTATTATGGTGGCCAAAGAACAAAAATGCCAGGAAATCACGCTTCAGCTTCAGCTGGAAAAACGTAAAGGGCTGGAAGCGGAAAAATTATGACCTTCACAATATTTTAGGGTTTTATGCCTCATTCATTGCCCTTATTGTGAGCTTAACCGGGATTTATTTTGCTTACCCATGGGTAAAGAATGCATTTAACTATTCCCTCTCCGGAACTGCAGAACTTCCGAAAGACAAAGAGATTAAATCCCCGGACTCGCTGACAGCAAGAAAAGAATATCTATTTGACCTTACTGCCCAGCAAACTCAGAAATTATACGGAACATCCTCCAGCTTCAGAATTTCGCTCAACGGAAAAAACAAAAAGGGCAAGGAGCTGAAAAATATTCCGGTAACCGTCTATGGTGAAGACGGCAGGTATGCTATCAGGCACCAGCTGGTTTTTGATCGGTATTCAGGAAAAATATTATCCAACAAACCTCACCATACCTTAACCAACGCAGAACAGTATGCCCATGCCAATTATGATATCCATACAGGATCGTATTTCGGGCTCTTGGGTAAGATCCTCTGGTTTGCCACAGGACTGATCTGCACCTCACTGCCTGTTACCGGATTTCTGGTATGGCAGGGCAAACAAAAAAAACAAAGAAAAAAGAATCAATGAAAAAAACATTTACAGCAATATCTTTCCTGGCCGCTACCATGGCTTTTGCCCAGTCGAATGACAGCTTAAAAGTAAACAATGTGGACGAGGTAGTGATGACAGCCTCCCGGAAAAAGGAAAGCATCAAAGAAATTCCGAGCTCAGTAACTATCGTCGGCGAAAAGCAGATCCAGTCGCAGCTGACCATTAATTCAGATATCAGCAATATCCTCCAGTATACGGTACCCAGCCTTGCTACAAGCTCGGGAACCACCACCAACAGCGGCCAGACGCTGAGAGGGCGCCAGGTCCTTGTCCTGATTGACGGGATTCCTCAATCTACCCCTTTGAGAAACGGAGCCAGAGACATCCGCTCCATCGATCCTTCGGTAATCGAAAGGATCGAGGTGATCAAAGGAGCGTCATCCATTTACGGGAACGGTGCAGACGGGGGAATCATCAATTATATTACCAGAAGGAGCCGAACCAATCAAAAGATTTCGGGTATTTCTCAGATCGGTATAACCGGTCAGCCTTATGGCGGTACCCTGGGTATCAGGGCTACACAGCTTTTATCAGGTAAGCTATCCGATAAATTTGATTATGTGGCATCCCTGACCTATGAAAGGACAGGCTATATGAAAGACGCAGATGGCGTTTACCTCAGCCCTACCTACAGTACTGCAAAAATGGATAACTACAACGGCTTGCTGAAGTTGGGATATAATATCAACCAGAATCAAAGGATTGAAGCATCCTATATCGGGTACGCCTCAAAGTCTGATCTTGATCTTGGCCTGAAGACGGGAAAATACGGCATCACGCCTACCATTGCAGATGGGGCAGGAAAAAACCTGGCTACCACACCGCAGGGAACGCCCAGGAACCACAACTACAAATTAAGCTACGACAATAAAAACCTGTTCTGGAATACAGCCCTGAATGTCAATCTTTATTATCAGGATTTCAGGACCGTTTACGGATACAGCGATACGTTCCTGAACGGCGGACAATCCAATGTTATATCAAAAAAATCCGGGTTGAGAGCCAATCTTGACACCCAGCTGTGGAACACACAAAATTCCCAGGGAGAGGTGATCTACGGCCTTGACGTGTTGAATGATAAGACCGCCCAGAAACTGGAGGATGGCCGCTACTGGACACCAGATATGGATATGACCAACATTGCTCCTTTTCTGATGGTAAAAGTAGACCTGCTTAAAAAGCTGACGCTGAAAGGAGGCTTACGGTATGAAAACATCAAGGTAAAAGTGAGTGATTTCAATACGCTGTCCACGATTAAAAATGACGGCACATTTACCAAAAGTATCTTTGTGAAGGGAGGCGACCTGGAATATAATGCCCTGGTAGGAAACATTGGACTTAGATACAACATCCAGCCTTACTTGAATCTTTTCGCAAGCTTTTCACAATCATATTCCATTAATGAGCTGGGAAGGATTCTGAGGACCTCTACTTCAGAAACCATTGCCAACCTGGAGGCCAAGCCGATTATTGTGAACAATTATGAACTCGGAGCTACAGGACAGATCGCTAAATGGCTGAACTATGAAATGACGTCCTATGTAAGTACATCAAAACTCGGTGCCTCTTTCGTACAGAGCCCGGACCGTTCCCTGACGATCCAGCGGGCTCCGGAAATAGTTTATGGCGTGGAGGGATACCTGAACTTCACTCCATTAAGATGGCTGAATTTCGGAGGAAGCTACAGCTGGATGGAAGGGCTTACGTCCCTGAATGATAACGGGGATTATTCAGCCAAGATCAATAACAGCAGGATTTCAGCGCCGAAAGTTCTTGCTTATGTGCAGCTAAGGCCGGTACAGGCACTTTCCATTGGGATTGATATGCTGCATGGCTTCAGGCAGAACCGCTTTGACCCGAATCCCAAAACCGGATTGTATTCATATGGAGAAGGAACCGTACCTGATTATACCGTATTCAATTTCAGGTCTTCTTATGATCTTAATTCCAACTGGAAGCTGTCCCTCGGCATCGAAAATGTCTTTAACAAAGTGTATCAGCCGGCGATTGCCTGGTGGGCAGCCCGTGACAGTGATTTCGTGAATGCATTAGGGATGAGAGGAACTTTTATGGTGGAATATAGATTTTAATTAATCTAAATAAAAACATTACACTTATCTTTGTAAAACTTTTCAGAGACATGAGGAAAAAACATCATCATAAAAAAAAGCCGGGTGTATTTAAAAAATGGACCGGAAAACTGCACTTGTGGCTGGGGCTTGCTGTAGGCTTCCTGATCTTTATTATTTCCATTACAGGAGCACTGTATGTTTTTAAGGATGAAATAGAAAATTTCACCAGAAAAGATGTCATCTACCATCATGAGCAGGGCATTGACCGGAAAGAAGTTCTTCCGATCCGCATGCTCGAAAAAGCTGTTGTGGAACAGGTGAAAGAGAAATATCCTGTCCACTGGGTCAATATCCCGGTGGACAAGAAGCTTTCCTACCAATTCTACTGGTATGAGCATAATCCGGAAGGCTGGAACTATTTTGATGAATTTCCGATTTATAAAGTTGCGTATGTAAATCCGTATAATGGAAAAGTCCTGAGGACGTATGACGAGAAGAACGGCTTTTTCCAGATCGTCAAGATGATCCACTGGAGCTACCTTCTGAAACAATCCTGGGGAACGTATCTGGTAGGGATCCCAGTGATTATTTTTGTGATCATGCTGATTTCCGGAATCATTTTATGGTGGCCCAAGAACAAGGCTGCCAGGAAACAGCGCCTTTCCTTTAAATGGAAAAACGTAAAAAATTGGAAACGGAAAAATTATGACCTCCACAATATCCTGGGCTTCTATTCTTCCATCTTTGCGCTGATTTTCGCCATTACAGGCTTGTTCTACGCGTTTTTCTTCGTACAGGCGGCAATTTATTTCACGTTCTCCGGAGGAGAAACGAAATATCCCGATTTTTCATCCATCACGACAAAAGCTCCGGCATCAATGAGGACGGAAGGAACACTGGATAAGATCAGCAATACGGTAAAGGCAAAATACCCTGATGCCTATGGATTTTCCATTGATCTGGGACATGAGCGATATGGATGACCATGCCCATCCGAATTTTGAAGTATACGTAAAGCATCTTTCCTACTCTTATCATAAAAGCAGCAGCCTTATATTCGATGAAAACTCCGGGGAACTGCTCCATACCCACGACCCGAAAGACAAAAACCTGGGCGAAAAAGCCGTAGCGGCCAACTATGACATCCATGTCGGGGCTATTCTCGGGCTTCCTACCAAAATCATCGCCTTCGTAGTCAGCCTCATTTGTGCTTCGCTGCCGGTGACCGGATTTATGATCTGGTGGGGCCGAAGAAAAAAGAAGACGGCAAAAGCAGCATAATTATTCAAATAAATGTTTCGTTAATAATCCATTAATACAATCTTTTTTATAATTTAGACCTTTAGAATTTTTTACAAAAGAAATGTCATTAATAGATTTATCAAAAAATGTTGCCTTAGGAATTGATATTGGCGGCACCAACACTAAATTCGGTGTGGTAAACCACAGAGGAGAGGTTCTTGAAAAAGGCAGCCTTCGTACGGATGCTTACCCTACTGTTGAAGGATTCATTGACGCATTGCATGAACAGGTCTACCCTTTCATCGAGCGTTACGGAAAAGAAAAAAACTTTGACGGGATAGGAGTAGGTGCTCCTAACGGAAACTATTATAAAGGGACCATTGAACTGGCCCCAAACCTGCCCTGGAAAGGTATTGTACCTTTCGCTGAGCTCATGACGAATAAATTCGGCCTTCCGTGTACCGTGACCAATGATGCCAATGCTGCTGCATTAGGCGAAATGCTCTTCGGGGCGGCCAGAGGCATGAAGGACTTTATCATGATTACCCTGGGAACAGGGGTAGGAAGCGGAATTGTAGCCAGCGGAAGCCTGATCTACGGACATGACGGATTTGCCGGAGAACTGGGACATACCATTGTAAAACCGGGAGGAAGAAAGCACTGGAGCACAGGCTCTGAAGGGAGCCTGGAAGCCTATGCCTCGGCAACCGGAATTTCAATTACGGCTAAAAAAATGAGGGCTGAATTTGCTGAATCCATGCTGAACCAATACCCTGAAGAGGAAATCAACTCCAAGACCGTCCATGAATGTGCCCTGAAAGGAGATCCCATCGCCATCGAGGTATTCCGGTATACCGGACAGAAATTAGGTGAAGCCCTAGCCAACTTTGTGATGTTTTCTTCCCCGGAAGCGATCCTGCTTTTCGGAGGCGTGATCAAAGCGGGTGAATTTATCCTGAAACCTGCCAAGCTGCATATGGAAAGAAACCTGCTCCCGATTTTCAGGAACAAGGTAAAACTGGTTTTCAGCGAGCTGGATGAAGCCGATGCGGCGATCCTCGGTGCCAGTGCCTTAGTGTGGGAGAAAAAATAGACAATACCATCTATACCATTAATACAAAGCATCCTTTTCGGATGCTTTCTTGTTTGATTTCTTAGAGAACTTCAAATTCAGCAGTTTATTTGGTCATGGATCTATCAACCTTATCAGGGTTTGAAGCCCTGACAAGGTTCAGGCTTAAAACAAATTTAGAAATGAAAGAAATGATATGCAGCATCAAATGAAAATCAAAGATTTTCATAAATTTATGTGCTCTTTTGTTTTCAAAGCGCTTCTCTTCATACTTCTAATGTGTCAAAACTTTTGCGACTATTGTGGTTAAACTATCTGACATGCATATTCTAATTGTGCCAGAGCTATAGAATCACCCCTATTTTATTCTCGTATATCAGCAGATCACGCAGATCTTTTTTCAAGCATTCAAAAATCGTAGATTTTTAAAAAACTTATGTGTCCTTCTGTTTTCAAAGCTTTTATCTTCATGATTCTAATGTGTTAAAAAATTTTGTCATTGTTGTGGTTAAAACCTGATCCATACAATACCCTTCCTTCAGCGATCAGAATTGGTACAGATCATGGTTTCATGATTGGCAAAAACAATCAATGTGATTTATTTTTGAATGCCTGTATACTGTACAGACTGCAAAACTTTTCCTATTTTTGATTGGTTTTTCTCCTGTTCCATTTCCGGGAGAGATCAGAATTTTAATACAATAATCAATTTACAATGGATAACAATAATTTAGAACAGATTACCTTTGGTGGAGGCTGTTTCTGGTGTGTGGAAAGCTGTTTTAATATGCTGAAGGGAGTGGTTTCCGCCGTATCGGGGTATTCCGGAGGGCATACAGATAATCCTACCTACAAAGAGGTCTGCACCGGGGAGACCGGGCATGCGGAAGTCGTGCAGATCACTTATGATCCGTCGGTCATCTCATATGAACAGCTGATGGATGTTTTCTTTTTTCTTCATGACCCAACCCAGCTCAACCGTCAGGGAAATGATATTGGCACCCAGTACCGTTCTGTCATCTACTATAAAGATGATGCGGAAAAGGCCAAAGCGGAGGCAGCGGTCAAAGCTTCACAGGAATCCGGCAGATGGCAGGGAACCTATGTAACGGAAGTAACGAAATTCGACAAGTTCTGGCCGGCTGAGCAGTACCATCAGGGATATTACCACGAGAACCCTGACCAGCCGTATTGCAGCGCAGTAGTAGGGCCTAAAATACAAAAGTTCAGGAAGCATTTCGGGGAACTGGGAATGCTAAATGCATAAGCAATAAAAAAGCGAAGGAACAATTTTTCTTCGCTTTTTTAATCGTGTTTATCTTTTTCCAGCATTGATGCTGATGAACATTTCATTGCCTTCATCTGAAATGATTTCCAGGAACCTTTCATAATGCTTCAGGACATCCGAAATCAGCTCATCTTTGGTGAAGTACTGAACATCGTACCCTTCACGGGCATCCCCGAAATAGGCTTTGGGATAATAGGTTTTACTTTCATCAATATCGGGAAGGTTATCATCCTTTATTACAGACTCGGATATGGTTTTTGAGTGACTCTTGACTCCGTACACAAAGTTGTTGACCACATCATGCCGGATTTCGATCTCAACAGCTGCCGGATCATCCCAGGTATTGAGCTTCGCTTCAATCCCGTTATTCATGAATTCGTCTTTGAGTTCCGTAAATGCGGACTTTACAGTATGATGTATAAAATGTTCCACGGCAGGCAGGTCCTTAAAGGAAACAATCTGCTTGAGCCTCTGTTTCCAGATGACCCCCGTCCAGGGAATGGAGGAAGCGGAAAAATCCTTTTCATAATAATTCCGGTCGATTACCAGCGCTTTCATCAGGCTGACAATAAATACAATCATGATAAGGGCAAAAGGCAGAGCTGTGATCAGTGTCATGGTCTGAAGGGCTTTCAGTCCTCCGGCATTCAGCAGGAGGAGCGCCAGTGCAGCCAGCAATATACCCCAGAATACCATCTGCCATTTCGGGGATTTCGGCGCATTTTCAGTGGCAATGCTGTTCATGACAAAAATTCCTGAGTCTGCGGATGTCACGAAAAATATGATGATGATCCCAATTACGACGAAACTGATCAACGTCGTGAGTGGTAAATAATCCAGGAACCTGAACATCAGCATGTCCGGATTGGAAGCCAGTTGGCTGAGTGCCCCCTTAGCTGTGGTAAGATCAAACCAAATGGCACTGTTCCCGAAAACCGACATCCATATAAAATTAAATACCGTGGGCAATACCAGGACAGCCATGATAAACTCACGGATAGTCCTCCCCTTTGAGATCTTGGCAATAAACAGCCCTACATAGGGCGACCAGGAGATCCACCATGCCCAATATAAGATCGTCCAGTCATAAAACCAGGGCAGAGTATCCTTTTCATAGATATGCGTATTGAACGTAAGGCTGAAAAAACTGTTGATATAGTTGCCCAGTCCTTCCGTAAAGCTTGCAATAACATACACGGTAGGCCCCAGAAACAAGACAAAAAGCAGAAGGCATATCACACTGATGATATTAACATTGCTCAGGATTTTAATGCCTTTATCTACCCCGCTTACGGCTGAGAGGACAGAAAGCGAGACCAGGACGGCAACAATAATGACCTGATAAGTGAAGCTGTTTTCGGGAATCACATGCAGGATCTGCAAACCGGAATTGATCTGAACGACGCCGAAACCCAGCGTGGTGGTAATCCCGAAAAAAGTACTGCATAAGGCAAACACATCGATAGCATTGCCCCAGTTTCCGTTGATCTTATTTTTCAGCAGAGGATAAAAACAGCTTCGGAGTGACAACGGAAGACGGTAACGGTAGGTAAAGTACGCCAGCGACAGTCCTACAACAGCGTAGATAGCCCATGCATGGATGCCCCAATGGAAAAAGGTATACAGCTGGGCATTCTTGGCGCGATTGATATAATGTCCTGAGGCAAAAGCTTCGGAAGAATAATGCTGCATGGGTTCCGCAACCCCGAAATACATCAGCCCGATGCCCATTCCTGCAGCAAACAGCATGGACATCCATGAAAAGAAAGAGTATTCGGGCTTGCTGTCATTCCTGCCGAGTTTTATTTTTCCATAATCACTGAAGGTGAGGTAGACCAGGAAAATAACAAATATTGTTACGGACCAGATGTAAATCCAGTTCAGGTTGACAAATATGAATTGTTTAATGCTGTTCAGCAGCTGCTCAGTTACCTGAGGAAAAAAAACGGATATGAATGAAATCCCCAGAATAAAAATAAGACTTGGAAAGATAATGCCTTTTTTTAATGTTGTTACCATAGTGTCACGTCATTTCTTTTATGTGCGAATGTGTTTTCCCGGAAGCAGTTCTCTCATCCGGAAATGCTTTTCAGGAAAATAAACCTACCTAAGATAATAAAAAAACGGGGAAGTCCTATTCTGCAGCTGATACAATGAAAGCATGCAAACATAAAGCGGAGCACAAATGCGCTCCGCTTTTCAAATAATAATAATCAATTGTAAGTATGAAGATTTTCTAGTATCCGGGATTTTGTGAGAATTCTTTCGACGCGTCCAGTGTTGCCTGTGGAATCGGGAAAATCCTCCTGTAAGGCTGTGAAGCAGGTTTTGCTGTTCCTGCAAGATCAAATTTCCCAAACCTGATCATCGCCTTTCTGCGGTACATTTCCCAATAAAGCTCGTACCCCGATTCTTTAAAAAGCGTATTCGCATCAAGAGAAGCAATGGCTGAGCCAGGTGCGTTGTTGAACAATGCTTCACGGGTCCTGCTGGTCCTCAGCTTATTGACATCTGCCAACGCTGCCGCTACATTTCCGCTTCTGAAGAAAGCTTCAGCCCTCATCATATAGATTCCGCCGAGCCTGTACAGGGGAACGTCCATCCCGCTGGTTCCGTTATTGCCATACCCGGGATCGAATTCAAACTTGAAATTTCTCACGCCACGATTGATCTGGGCCTGCGTGAATACTGCTTCCGAGGGATTGTCAAAATTCAGTTCAGGCGTAAAGTCTGCGGCGAGTGTAGTATTTTTTTCCGTGAATAATTTATACACTTTAATCCTTCCGTCAGCAGTCATGTCAAAGTTTCCGTTTACGATTTTAGGGCCATACTGCTGTCCTACCTGGAGTCCTCTGTTGAAATGGAACCATGGTTTACCTGTCCCTCCCACTTTGCTGGTAGAGGGTACACTTACATCCGTTCCGTTATTTCTGAACCAGGTTCCGTCATCATACTGATAGTACCGGTGAAAACGGGGATCATCGAAATTTCCATTCCAGGAATAATAGAATTCAGGAGTGATGCACGAAGCATTGGTACCCCTGTTGTCCGGTGATGGCTTCTGGATCCTCTCCATCGACATATACGCCAAATCATTATCCGCATTTCTGTTGGAATTCTTTTTCTGTACGATACTGAAGATCATTTCCTTGCTGTTATCGTTATTGATATCAAAGTTGTGGAAATAATTGGATTCCAGGCTGAAAAGAGGATTATTGATCAGCATATTGGAATACTGGATTACCTTGTCCATATCCGTTCCGCTTCCGTTAACAGCCTGCTCGGTAAAGTTGAAGGTTCCGGCCGTTTTGTTTTTGATCACGGCTCTGTTCAGGTACATATCTGCCAGCAGCGCATAAGCAGCCTGTTTGGTAAACCTGCCGGCATGGGTATTCTGGGTTTTGAGGTCTGCCAGATTCGGGATAATGCCTTCTACTTCAGTGATCAAAGCATCAATCGTAGTTTCCGCTTTCCTGATTTCGATGGGTGCATTGAGGTTATCCGGGTTCCTGTACGGCGCCTGCCCGAACAGGTCGATGGTCGTGTAGGTATAGTATGCCAGTAGTCCTTTGGCTTCTGCCAGGAACAATGCTTTATTATTAATGTTGCTTTTGTTGATGCTTCCTATCGCAAACAGGGATTTGGTAATCCCGAAATTCAGCTGGTTCCAGGTATTTTTCACCACATCGCTGTTGGCGTCCCAGGTAAACTCGTGCATCGCCCTCCATTTTCCTCCGTCTCCCCAGTCGCTTCCGCGGGTGGGTAATATGGCTTCATCGGTAGAATACTCCTGCAGGGCAAAAACACCTCCGTGATCCACAAAAGTACCGTCACCCAGCTGCCCGTATGCTGCGGCAAGGGAGGCCTCAGGATCTGCATTTTCGGTGGAAGGGACTTCGTCCAATAGTTTTTCATCCAGGTTGGTGCATCCCACTAAAGCTAAGGCTGCTGCGGATAAGATGATGGTATTGAGATTTAAAAAACTGATTTTCATAACTTTTTACTTGATTAAAATTTAACGGTAGCTCCCAGAATAAAGGTTTTTGCAGACGGATAGGTAGTGTAATCAATTCCCAGTGACTGGTTTCCGCCCACAGCCTTGCTTGTATCGACAAGCGGATCATAACCGGTGTAGTTGGTAATGGTGAACACATTCTGTGCACTGACGTACAGGTTAAGGCTCTTCAGGAATTTAAGCTGGTTCATGTCAAAAGTATAGCCCAGCCTTAGATTATTAAGACGGATAAAGTCAGATTTTTCCAGGTACAAAGAAGACAGTTGTGGCTGATTGGTAAAACTCGCGCCGGAATCGTAGAAGTTTTTCAATACGTTCCTGTCTGAAGCCAGGTTATTGATATTCAGATCGAGTGCCGTATTGTTCACGAGGTAACCGCCGGTCTGGCCGATGAAGGAGAATGCAAAGTCAAACTTTTTGTATTTCATATAGGAATTAATCCCGAATGTAAAATTTGGAATGGCTCCCTGAAAGACCTTCCTGTCACTAGGATCAATTTTCCCGTCGCCGTTCAGGTCCTCATAGATGTATTTCCCGTTGGCATCAATCCCCTGGTAATTGTACATATAGAAAGAGCCGGCTTCATATCCGTTGGCATAAATATTAGCGGTAACCCCTGAGAATCCTGGCCCCGAAACCTCTCCGGAGTAAATGGCTGAAACCGGAAGGCCTTTCACCACATTATTCACGGTGGCTCCGTTTACATCTAAATTCCAGGTAAAATTTTGATTTCTGATAATTTCCGAGCCTAAAGTGACTTCAAATCCTTTATTGACGATCTGTCCGTCAGCATTCCTCCACATCATGGCGGTAGAACTCAACGCCGGTGCAGGAATATACAGAATGGCATCTTTGGTTGTCTTATAATAATATTCCACTGAACCATACAGCCTGTTCTTCCATAAACTGAAATCAGTACCTATATTGGATTGTTCTACGGTTTCCCATTTCAGGTCCGGATAGGGAGTCCTGTTGATCAGGATCCCGTTGATCAGATTCAGGTTGTCATACATATAATATCCTGCGGACTGTGCCAGGGAATAACTTGCCTTGGTAATTTTATTCGGCACCTCCTGATTACCGGTCTGTCCCCAGCTTCCCCTGATTTTCAGTTCATTGATCCAGGGTAAATCCTGCAGGAAATTCTCATTGGAAACGGTCCATCCTACGGCTACGGAAGGGAAATATCCGTATTTGTTGTTATCTCCAAACCTGGTGGAACCGTCCGCCCTTAAAGAAGCGGTCATCAAATATTTTTTATTGAAGTTGTAATTGACCCTTCCGAAATAGGATTGCAGCTCATTTTCCTGAGCGAATCCCGGTGCAGGAATAAATGGATCCCCGGAAGAGCCCGGATTGATATCTGGGGTAATGGGTGATCCCTGGTCAGCAATATTCCTTACGCCGAAATATGTTCCTGAATTTTTGAATTTCTGATAGGAAAATCCTCCCAATACGCTGAAATTATGCTTATTCAGACTGAAATCATAGGTCAGATAATGTTCGAGAAGCACATTATAGGAATCCAGGTTCGCCTGTACGTAAGCTCCTTTGGGTGTCCGGTCGGTAAGATTGGGGAACATGGTGGTATTCCTTTCAGACATCGTTTTATCAATTCCCAGATTGAATTTATAATTCAGTCCCGGTAAAATCCTCAGTGTTGCTTCAGTATTACCCAGCACCCTGAAAGTGCTGGTTTTATCATTATAAACGCTTAGCAGGTACAAAGGATTATAGTGAGCATTCATATTGAAATTTGTGTAATTTCCGGTATCATCGTAAACGGAACGGGTTGGGTTAGCCATTAAGGCATGAATAATCACCTGTCCGTCTGATCCGGCATTGGCACCATTAGGAATCCCGGTTTCCTTGATGTCGCTGGCGGTAAGGTTCAGCTTTACCTTCAGCCTTTTATTATCGAAGAAAGATTCTTCAGCATTAAGGCGCGCTGTCGTTCTTTTAAAGCTGCTATTCAGGACGATCCCGTCCTGGTCCATATGGGAAAGCGAGGCGAAATAATTTCCGGTTTCAGTTGCTTTCGAAAAGGAAACGGCATGATTGGACGATACGGCATTTCTGTAAATCTCATCCTGCCAGTCGGTATTTCCACCGTGGTCATATAATTTGTTGATACCTGCATTCCTGTACTCATCCGCAGTAAGAAGATCCAGCTTTTTGATGACCGAAGAAAAACCTAAATAAGTATCATAGGTGAACATCGGTTCTCCCCTTTTCCCTCTTTTTGTGGTAACCAAAACAACCCCGTTAGATCCCCTGGCTCCGTAAATGGCAGCAGCAGAAGCATCTTTAAGTACTGTGATGGATTCTATATCAGAAGTATTTAGAAAGTTCAGCGGGTTTTTAGCCTGGGTATTCCCCAGTCCGACATTCGGGCCGGATGCACTCACCGGATCATTACTCAAAGGTACTCCGTCTACAACGAATAAGGGTGTGCTTCCGCTTCTAATGGATCCGATCCCACGAATAGAAACATTCACTCCTGCTCCCGGCTCTCCGCTCGTCTGAACGATCCGCACACCGGCCACTTTCCCCTGCATCAGGTTATCTACGGAAATATTCATCCCTTCCTTGAAATTCTCCGCCTTCAGCTGGCTGATTGCTCCGGTAAGATCAGATTTTTTCTGTGTCCCGTATCCCACCAGGGTTACTTCTTCAATGGAAGTTGCTCCTTTTTTTGATTTAAGGCTGACGGCAACAGGAGATCCCGTTACTTTTATATTCTGTGTCTCATATCCGTTATAGGAAACCGATAAGGTCTGCCCTGCAACTGCCTGTATGGTAAAATTTCCGGAATCATCGGTCGTCGCTGTAGTTCCGGTTTCCACCACGGTTATGGTAGCTCCTGCTACAGCTGATCCGTCCTGATCCGTTACCGTCCCCGAAATAGGCTCCTTCACCTGTGAAAGCGAAACATGCACAGGACGGATGTGTTCTGCGGAAACCTGGCCGGCCATCAGGAAAATAATGGCTACCGGAATAAGCTTTTTAAATGTAAATGCGTTAATTTTGTGGTACATATCATTAAGTAAAATAAGTCAGTTTTGCTTGAAGAAGAGCCGCTGTTGTTGCCGCAACAGTGGTTTTATTTTGTCCTTCAGGCTTTTATTTTAAGCGCTACAAAGTAACTTCATTTACTTTCTAACTACTTTAACATAATATTATGTTAAAATCAACACTATATAAAATATACTGTAAGCAGAGTGCACACCTACTATTCATTATCAACAACTTACAAACGCATCCAATTCAGGCTGTTCACAAACGTTTAAAGGACGCTTAATACAACAGATACGGTCCGGAAGCAGCGGTTTTTTAATTTCGCTCCACAATTCTTTCCTATGTACAAACTGTTTTCAACCATTGCGGTATCTTTTACCTGTTTAGTATCTGCCCAGAATCTCGGCACATCCAAAATCAATGAAATCCAGGTGATTGGCTCGCACAACAGCTATAAAAAAGCCATACTTCCGGAAGTCTACGCCTACCTTTCCAAGAAAGATACCCTCAATCTTCTTCCCAGAATTCAATATGAACACATTCGGGTTCCTCATCAGCTGGATCTCGGCCTGCGCAATCTTGAAATTGATGTATATGCCGACAGCAAAGGCGGGAAATACGCCCATCCGAAAATCCTTGATCTTGTACCCACCACTCAGCCATTCGATCCTGAAGGGAAAATGAAAAAACCCGGCTACAAGATGATCCACATCACGGATATCGATTATCAGACCTGGTACTATACGCTGGAAGACTGCCTGAAAGATCTCAAGAAATGGTCTGATGCACATCCTGACCATGATCCCGTATTCATTACGCTGGAACCTAAAGACGGAAAAGCCAACGCATTCGGAACCGAACCGGAACACTATACGCCTCAGCTTTTTGATGATCTGGATGCTGAGTTGCAAAAATATCTCGGCAAAGGCAAGATCATCACTCCGGATGACATCAGGGGTTCATATAAAAACCTTAACCAGGCCATCCTGAACAACAACTGGCCGACCGTGCAGCAATCCAAAGGCAAATTCCTGTTTGTCCTGGATAACAACAGCGAAAACCGGGATCTGTACATCCAGGGACACCCGTCATTACAAGGAAGGATGATCTTCACCAATTCCGCACCCGGAACTCCTGAAGCAGCGGTTGTATTCATGAACGATCCGAAAGATCCGTCTATCACAGACCTGGTAAAAAAGGGCTACCTAATCAGGACCCGTGCCGATGCCGATACCATGGAAGCCCGGAAAGAAGACTACTCCAGGTTTGAACAGGCCAAAGCCAGCGGAGCCCAGATTATTACCACTGATTACTATCAGCCCAGTAAGCTTTTCAAAATCCTCCTATAAAGTCAGTTTTGAAAACAATACGTATGAGCGGAAAAATCCTGTTACAGGTGGTTCGGAAGGGGCAGCTGCCGGACACAAATAATAAGGTTAACCACAATAGTTACAAAAGTTTTTTTGACACATAAGAATCTTAAGAAAAAAGCTTTGAAAGCAGAAGAGCACATAAGTTTCTAAAAACCTGCGGTTTTTAAAATGAATGAGATAGGATCTGCTTAATCTGCAAATCTGCGATTAGAAGACCAAACTGAACATCGGTTCACATGGATAAGGATAAACCACAACAGTCACAAAAGTTTTTTTTACACATAAGGATCTTAAGAAAAAAAGCTTTGAAAGCAGAAGAGCACATAAGTTTCTAAAAACCTGCGGTTTTTAAAATGTCTGAAATAGGATCTGCTTAATCTGCAAATCTGTGATTAGATGACCAAACTGAACATCGGTTCACATGGATAAGGATAAACCACAACAGTCACAAAAGTTTTTTGACACATAAGAATAATGAAGAAAAAAAGCTTTGAAAACACTAGAATACATAAGTTTCTAAAACCTGCGGTTTTTAAAATGAATGAAATAGGATCTGCTTAATCTGCGAGATAATAAAAAGCAATAACATTTTTTAACTCAATAGAATCGTAAAGAGAACAGCTTAAAAGTAGAAGTGCAAATAAGTTTATGAAAAATCAAAGGTTTTCATCTCATACTGCTTATTATTTCTTTTACTGCTGAATGTTCTTTTACGACTGAACCTTGTCAGGAGTTCTGACCCCTGACAAGGTTGATAATTTAACTGTTTGGATTTGTAAAATCAGTGGTAAATTTCAATTAAGAATCCTGTACACCATCCCTAATCCTGCAATCTCTTGATCTTCTTTGATTTCAGGTTTATTTCAAAATGATCCGCAGGATCGGCATGCGATAACAGGGACAAGATTTTGAAAACCAACTTTAGCTGCTTAACAAAGGCATCGCCGGTCGTCTGTCGGACATACAGTTGCTCCAGGATGGCATAGTGTTTCAGCCGCTTTTCCGGAATATCCCTTCCGGCCAGCTCATCTGCCGACTGGAATTTATACAGGTCCAGCAAGAGGTCTTCGCCAGTCCAGTTCCTGAATGCTTCAGGAGGAATTCCACTCAATGGTTTATCCGCATGAACAAGCCGCAGAAGATCCTCACCTGTCATTGCAGATATTTTTTCAACGAAATCTTTCGGCCAATCGCCGGGAATCATCCGTAACCGGACCAGTTCCTTGAGGTGGAACTGCATAAAATCATGGTAAGATTTTGTTTTCAAAATGTCTTTATTCCAAAGCATCTCCGGCTTTGTCGCTTTTAAAGTTGCATACTCCTTTTCGTACAGCGGAAAAAGGTCATCAAAATGCGGAACTTCATTCAGGGTTTCGGTCTGAACTTCCAGCCGTTCCGGAGCATGGATGGTCAGGATTTTATATCCGGGAAGATAGGCCGCCAGGGACGGCACCTGTACATTGACCAGCATCTGGTCTCCCGATTGATACAATCCGGTATCATTGATGTGCATATGACCGGCAAAGTGAACCTGCAATCCGGCTTCTGCAAAAGTCCGGGCAACGGGTTCTTCCGGGACCCGTTCCAGCTGCCACTTTTTTTCTCCCAGCAAAGTTTTGATGCTTCCTGTAGCCCCGTCGTTGAAGTCAACCATAGGATAATGCGTGAATGCAATGAGTACTTTATGGTTGGCTTTGGCCTGTGCGGCCAGTTTTGCAACCCAACGGACCAAGTGTTTTTTATGGCTGAGAACATTGTTGTATCCTATTGACGCACCGTGATAATTTTCCGGATCTTTGGGATCGCCCTGGATATTTTTGGGGATATAGGTATTGCCGTCAATGGCGATCATCCATACGCCGCTTACCGGCTCCACGACATAGCTGAGGTCCGGAACAGTAAATCCTTCCGATACTTCGTACATCCTCTTACTATACGATGCATTTTGCAACGCCTTTGAATAAGCATAGTTCCTATAATCTTCTGTATCGAAAGGCGTGCTCCAATACAGGTCCTTCTGATCCGGATAAAAGCCGAAACCTTTAAGCTCATCCAGGATTTCAAGGTATCCGGACTCGGCAATATCACGGGTGATGATCTTATTTTTTATGTTTCCGGTATATTGTGCACTGTAAATGCCCAGCGGCCTGCCGTCTGCACCCAGAAAATCATCTTTCCCGCTTTCCTGCCGGACCGGACCGACTGGATCATGATTTCCGGTAGTCAGGTAGAAGCGGATGCCGTATTGCTGATGGTAACAGTCCAGGACTTTCCTGAGCCCGCGAAGGTTGTACGCCTGACCATCATCGGTGAAATCTCCCGGCATGGCGACGATCCGTATTCCTTTTGCGGCGATATCATCAAGTGCTTTCAGAAAGGCGAAGTAATTTTCATTGAATACCCGGGTGGAATGCAGCTGCGAATCCATCGTCCTGAGGATGGTGGGTTTTCCCGTTTTCGGATTGATGATGCCTTTAAAACTGTTGTCCGAAAAGCTTCCGTACAGATCCTGGAAATGCACATCCGAAAGAAATGCAATCTGCACCGGTTTCTGCTGGGCCACCAGAAGAGAGCTGATACATACCAGAAATAAAAATATTCCTTTATTCATCGTATAAAAGCACGAAAATAAAGGAATATTGTGTCAATTGTTTTACGGCAGTTTTAAATAATTGTGAAAGAGTACTTATTCTTCATAAATTCCTGCGTATCTGGTTAACATGTATTCAGTTGCCTGCTTAAGACCCTTACCATTATTTGGATTAATACCGCCCATAGTAAAAAATTCTACTTCGTTATCCTTTTTTGAATAATAGGTATTTCCCAATGCATTATCAATTGTCAAAGTATCTGGTCTTGTTATTTTTTTAAAATATTTGAGCCTTATTGTGTCTACTGGTAACAATTGTCGATTTGGGTTCTTATCACCTTCAGAAGTTAATTTATACTCATTGCCGTCCCAATACATTAAGTTTTTATCCTTCAATATATCCTTAAAATTCATCCCTAGTACAAGAATTAGTGACATTAACCCTATTCCAATTCCGTTCTTCGCTAACTGCGGAACATTGAAGATTGGTGTATTTGTTATGTTAATGATGATTTTGGAAAGCTTTTCTGAAAGAGATTCTTCATCATGATCAATCTTTAACTGAATCTGTGTATCGCCTCTATCTCTTTCAATAACATAATTATCACAGAAATCTTCAAAATTTTTATATCCAATATACCAACTCAACTGATCTAAAGTTATTCCGTCAATATCATAATCTCTATTTTCTTTTATCAATCTATCATAGTATCTCACAAAGGTCCTTGCATCTTTTGATTCTCCAAACTTTTCTTCAAGCTTTAAACTCAAAAATCCGAAAATAATACTCTTATTATTTTTTTCCTCTTTGATCTCTTTTTTTGCTCTTTCATATGCTGTTTTTAACAGCAATTTTCTTTTTTCAAACATACAATTTTAATAAGTGGGTTATATGTTGTCCAAATTAGACAAATCTTGGACATTAAAATTGCGGATAACCGTAAATAACAGCACTTTATATACTTATTCTGTCCACTCACTGTCTTCAGTAGGACATCCTACTATCGGATATTTGTAAAAGAAATCAGGGACAAAAAAATAAGAAAAAATCTGATTTCAAACTCGCCAGATAAAACGGAAGAAAATATCCGGGTTGGGAAGCAGATGTTTCTCTTCCGTTTTAGAAGGTTCACTTCCCAAAAAATTTAAGAAGCGCTTCAAAATTTTTACCGTGTACCACTGCCTGCGATCTGTTTCGCAGGGAAGAACACGAATGCTTTAACAATTAAATTTTTTGACAATGATCCAATTTATTTTAATGCTATTCGGCTTAGCATTCGGAAACCATAATTCCAATACATCATGCAATAATAACGGCGATACCACAACCATTCAGACAGCTGATAATCCAGGATCCGGGATTACGCCAGACCCGGGAACGGGAGAACCCGGTGAAGGAAGTGGACCAATTGGAGGTAACACAGGACAATTACCTCCACCACCTAGACCATAGTAAAAATAGAAAGGGCAAACTTTAAATAGTTTGCCCTTTTTTATTAATTTGCACAAAAAACTAACCATGCGAAAATTAATATTCTTTACCACTTTTATTATTTTATTTTCATGCAAAAATAAAAATAAGCCTATAAATATTATCGATAATAATATCAATTACAAAAAAGCTAAAGTATTTAGGGATGCCAAAATATCTGATTCGGCCTTCTACTATTTCAACATAGCTAAAAATGAATATTTAAAAAACAATGATTCACTAGGTGTTGCCAAATCATTAGTTAATATGGCTATGATTCAGACCCGCAAAGAAGATTTTTTTGGAGGAATTGAATCCTCTTTAGAAGCAAACCGTTATCTTAAAAAAGACAATGACAGTACAGTAAGAAGTACATTAGCTATAAATTATAATAATATTGCGATAGATTTCAATTATCTCAAGAATTATAAAAATGCATTTGAATATTTTAATCAAGCATTAAAATTCACAGATAATCACGACGCAAAATATTTATTTTATAATAATATTGGAGATGTTCTAATAAATGAAGGTGAACTTGAATTAGCAAAAAATTATTTACGGAAAGCAATTCTTTCGACAGATCAAAGTTACTATGCAATGGCTTTAAACAACCTAACTAAAGCTGAATATCTAAGTAATCCATCTTATGATCCGGTACCGAATTTATTAAAAGCTCTAACCATCAGGCAGAATGAAAATGATAGTTTAGGACAAAGCTCTAGCTATTCCACTATAGCTGATTATTATTATGACAAAAATAAAGCTCTCTCGCTAAAGTATGCTAAGATGATGTTACAGAAGTGCATACAGAATAAAAGTGCAAATGACCAACTTGAGGCATTACAGAAAATAATAAAGTTAGATCCTAAAAATTATCTTAAAAATTTTTCTCAATTCAAAGAATTAGATGACAGTTTACAATTGGAAAGAAATAGAGCTAAAAATCAATTTGCATTTATCCGCTATGATTTAGAGGGAAAAAATGCAGAAAATGAAATATTGAAAACAGCTAAAGTTGAAGATGAAAACAAACTCCTGCAATTATCAATTATTACTTCTGCTATTGTTTTTGCTTTAATTATTACTAATGTGTGGTATCGCAAGAGGCAAATCCGATTGAAACAAGAAAAAGAACTCGAGGTAAAAAATACCCAGCTACGGTTATCCAAAAAAGTCCATGATGTAGTCGCTAATGGTATTTACCAGGTGATGACCAAAATTGAAAACCAGGAACATTTCGACCGGGATACCGCTTTGGATGAACTGGAATTCGTGTATGAAAAGTCAAGGGATATTTCATATGATAAAGCTGATGAGGAACAGGAATTCAGCAAGAAAATTTCAGAGCTGATTGCTTCCTTCAATAATGATACAGTAAAAACCTTTACGGCAGGCAACAATCCGGCATTATGGGAAACCATCAGTCCGTTAGTAAAAGACGAAGTCTTCCAGATCATCCGCGAGCTGATGGTGAATATGAAAAAACACAGCCAAGCCAGCCATGTCGCCTTCAGGTTTGAAAGGACGGAAACGTCCGTGGAGATCCAGTATAAAGACAACGGCATCGGCATTCCCGGCGATCTTATTTACAAAAACGGGTTACGGAATGCGGAAAGCCGCATGGCTGCTATCGGCGGAGCCATTATTTTTGACACGGAAATTGAAAAAGGGCTAAAGGTAAATCTTTCAGTTCCTGCTTCATAAACGTTGTAACCATGTTCAAAAAAATTTTAATTGCCGAAGACCAGCAGGTTATGAATCTGGGAATTGCCAAGACCATCCAGGAACTGACCATTCCGCACTTCGATTTTGTAACCTATTGTGATTCCGCATTCAACAAAATTAAAAAAGCTGCCGCAGAGCATATGCCTTATGATCTTCTGATCACTGATTTATCGTTTCAGAAAGACCATATCCGGCAGAATATACATTCCGGCCAGGAGCTGATCCGGGAAGCAAGAAAAATACAGCCGGATTTAAAGGTGATTGTTTTCTCTATTGAACACAGGACCAAAATTATTTATGATCTGTATGAAATGTATCAGATCAATGGTTACGTGAGTAAAGCCAGGAATGATGGCAAAGACCTCAAAAATACTATCACTAAAGTATTTCAGGGAGAGCGGGCTTTTCCCCAGGAGATCCTGAATGCCATGCGCCATGTATCTTTTGATTTTACCGATTATGACCTGAAACTGTTGGAACTCCTTTCCAAAGGCTGGAAACAGAATGAAATAGAACAGTTCTTTAAAAAAAACAACATCAGTCCCCACAGCAGACGATCCATTGAAAAAAGACTGAATGATCTCCGGGAAAGCTTTAATGCCAAAAACAATATTGAGATGATCGTGATTTGCAAGGATATTGGACTGATATAAAGATTTTCACCTCTATTATTTTTCACTTTTACGTGAACCCGTAAGGAAAAGATGGTAAAGCGTTATACTTTTGAAATGTTAACCCTTTAAATCATTTACAATGAAAAAACCATTAGGAACAAAAGCAAAAACAGGTGAAGACTGCCCGGAATCTGGGGTATGGAAAGTTGTTGGAAGTCCATCGACTACTGCTCCAATTTCAAAAGGTAACAGAATGCCCCCTTACAATGGACAGGCTGTGACTTGGGAATTGATCCAATATGCCTAACTTTATCCTGTGCTTGCTTATTGAGCAAGCACAGGTTTTAACGTACATACCAATCAAAAATTATATAAGATGATTTGGGTATTGTGATATTCCTTTATTGATAAATAAGTAAATGAATGACTTGACTAATACCATATCTTATCTCTAAAAAAACCTAACCATGTTTAAAAAAATTTTAATAGCAGAAGATCATGAAAGTGCGAATATTTCAGTACAGAGAACACTGGAAGAGCTGAACATCAGCAAAGTAGATTATGCATATTACTGTGACGACGCCCTGGGAAAAATACAAAAATCCATCCGTGAAAAAGAACCTTATGATCTTATGATTACCGATCTCGAATATGAAGAAGACCATCGGGAACAGCATATCAAAAACGGCCAAGAGCTTATTGAAGAGGTACGAAAACTTCAGCCAGCCCTTAAAGTCATTGTTTTTTCTGCGGAGCATAAATCCGGTGTCATCGATTCCCTTTTTACCAAATCAGGTATCAACGGATATGTAAGAAAAGCGAGAAACGATTCAAAGGAGCTCAAGAAAGCGATTACCGCCGTAGCTCAGAATGAAAATTATCTCTCGCTTGACCTGAAGCAGGAAATCAAAAAGCTGAACAGCTACGAATTTTCTGACTATGATATTACGCTGGTGTCTCTGATTTCTCAGGGTGTGCTACAGAAAAACATACCCGTTTATCTCCAGAAGAACCATATTACACCCAACAGTTTAAGCAGCATTGAAAAACGGCTGAATGCCCTTAAGGAAGCCCTGCAGGTTAACAGTAACGAACAGCTTGTCGCCTTCTGCAAAGACCTTGGCATCATATAATTTCATTTCACTTTAATAAGAAACCTTTCATTCTCTGAAAGGTTTTTTTGTTTTTACGGAAAACCGTAAGGATGGCGATATTAATGACTTTACTTTTGAAGTATTAAAAAATTAATAATTATGGAATATAAAGTACTGCCTTTTGTGGCTAGCATTAACATTCATGAGCAAGGTTCGGAAGCTATTGCAAAACAATTAGACCAGCTCATCAAAGATCAGTCCCAGCAAGGCTGGAAATATTTGAGACTGGAAAGCGTTTCCACCTACATCCAGCCTGTTGAAGGATGCTTTGGAAACACTGAGAAGCAGGGTTATATGACCTCATACCAAATGGCTGTTTTCATAAGATCCAATGATGAAATACTTGTTGATCATCATCATTAAACTGTACTGGAGTTTAGTCCCTCCCCACAGAAGAAGAATGTGTTTATTTAAAATGAGCTGCTCCAAATATGTTTATCAGGAAACTTTAAATAAGGGTTTTATCAATGGACTTAAAGCATTCAGATACCGATTCAGCAATTGCAGGGCAGGTGCAAAACTTATTAAAAACCCTATTAACAATCAACTTCAGCTCATCCTGCCTAATACACAAATTATTGAAGAACATGAAATTTCAGAACGATTTATAAAATAAAATTATGGGAAAATTTATTATTACACAGAGAGTCAACAAAGAGTATCAGTTTAATCTGAAAGCCGGTAACGGAGAGACCATTTTAACCAGCGAAGGCTATGTCCAGAAAGCATCCTGCCTGAAAGGAATCGAATCGGTAAGGGTTAATTCAAACAATGATTCAAAATTTGACCGACGCATGTCTACCAACAGCAAACCTTACTTTGTGCTGAAAGCCGGAAATGGTGAGATCATTGGCAAAAGCCAGCTGTACAATGACAGTTTTTCAATGGAAAGAGGCATCGCTTCTGTGAAAGCCAACGCACCAATGTCCGAAATAGTTGATCAAACCCTTAATCCTTAAACCATGGATCTTAAAATTAAACTTGAGCAGCTGCATCAGAAAGTCATGGGGCTGAAAGACCAGATCGGCACCGAAGAAGCCACAAAAAATGCATTCGTTATGCCTTTTATTCAGATTCTGGGTTACGACATCTTCAACCCTACGGAAGTCATTCCGGAACATGTATGTGATATCGGGACCAAGAAAGGAGAAAAAGTAGATTACGTCATCCGTCACAACGACCAGCCGATTTTCATTATTGAATGCAAACACTGGAAAGAAAGTGCCGATGCCCACAATTCACAGCTCCACCGGTATTATCATGTCTCCAAAACGCGCTTTGGCGTGCTGACCAATGGGATTGTCTATAATTTCTACACAGACCTGGAGAAACCCAATATTATGGATGAAAAACCTTTTTTCACCATTGACATCGAAGATCTTAAAGACAGTTCAATTAAAATCCTGGAGAAATTCACCAAAAAGGACTATAACCTCGAGGAAATCCTGGATTCGGCAGAAGCTCTGAAATACATTAAGGCCATCCGCAAAGAGTTTGAGAAAGAGATTGAAAGCCCTTCCGATGAACTGGTAAAACTGTTGGTCAGTCGTTTCTTTGAAAAGTCGATCACCGCAAACAGAATGGTTTCGTTTAAGGAGTACACCAAAAAAGCATTAACTACCTCGATCAATGAATCCATCAGCTTCAGGCTGAAATCTGCGCTTAGCATTAATGAGCAGATTGAAAAACAGGAAGAACCGGCAAAAAATAATCCTATCGATGACAATAGCGACCCTAAGATTGTCACCACTGAAGAAGAGATGGAAGGTTTTCAGATCGTTAAGGCGATCCTCAGGGAAAAGATCCCTTCTCCAAGGATCGCGTACAGGGATACCCTTTCCTATTTCGGGATCCTGCTGGACGACAATAACCGGAAACCGCTTTGCAGGCTGCATTTCAATACATCCAATAAGTATCTGGAGGTCTTCCATAATGGTAAGGAAGCAGGAGAAAAAGTCCTGTTGAACAATCTTGATGAGATCTATCAGTACCGCGAACAGTTGCATAAAACCCTTGAACTTTACACTTAAATCTATTAACCATGAAAACTTTTATTTCTATTATCCTGGTATGCCTGGGAACTGCATTCACACACTTATGGAATCCTGATTCTGGTACAATTACGGAGCACTCCCGGGGTTGTACCGGCAGTCCAGGCTGTACGGCCTGTACAAATTGCTCAGGATGCGGACACTGTGCCAGAGACGGAGGAACATGCGGCGCGTGCAGCAGGCGGCCTTCAGAAAGCGATTCCCGGAGATCCAGACATGGCTCCAAAAGGAATACTTCCGGAAAATCCAAATCATCGCGCACCACGATCTCCCCGAAAATCCAGATTGATGCCATTAACATCAATACCAATAACAGGTATATGGCAGATCTGGCAGTGATAAAAGTATATGAAAAGCCTTCGCTTACTGCCAAAGTCATCACTAAAGTTTCAAAAAATGAAAAACTGAAGCCTTTGCCGAATCATCCGAACTGGTTTACAGTATTGCTTAAAAAGACTAACAGGATAGGATATGTATATTATAAAGATGTAAAACAAAAATAACAATCATGAATTTAAGACAATTTTTAAACGAGGAGCAGGACCCTAAAGCGGTCGAAAAGCTTCTGGTGAGAATCAACAGCTTACTCACCTCAAAGGAATTTGTAGAATATATTGCCGTTCAGAAAAAACCTGCTTTAAACATTTCTCCGGACTGTATTGCTCTTACCAACAGGAGGATTATTTTCTGCAGACCCAGGAATTTCGGTTTATCGATGGATTTCCAGGATTATGGCTGGCAGGATGTTCTTGACTGCCATATAAAAGAGGGAATCATAGGATCTGCTTTTACTATGCGTACGGTTAAGAATTTCAGTAATATGATGGATTATCTGCCCAAAGCACAAGCCAGGAAACCTGTATCAGTTTGCTCAGGAAATGGAAGAACAGATGAGAGGAGTACGGAGAGAAAAAGACCTGGAGACCAGAAGAGCTTCGGCAGGAGGAGTTACCGTAAATAATGCAACGCCCATTATTGCCCAGCCACAGGCATTTCCACAGCAGCAGCCTAAGCTGATAGAATCAGAAGATCCTTTTGCCGTTTTGCAAAAACTGAAAAGCCTGTTTGAACATGGGATTATTTCTCCGGAAGAATTTGAAACTAAGAAAAACGAAATACTGTCAAGAGTATGAAATCAAAATTTACTACTGCTATGCTTGCCCTGATTTCAGGCGGGCTGGGAATTCACAGATTCTATTTGGGTCAGAATATACGGGGACTATTTTATCTTCTTTTTTGCAGGACTTTAATCCCCACTATTATCGCATGTTTCGATTTCTTCTGTTTCATATTAATGCCTGAAGACCATTTCAATATGCATTATAATATGAATACAGTATTTCAAAAACGGCATTTATGAAAGCTCTTCTCATCCTTTGTGCCACAGCCTGCTTTCTTGCCATTTATAAGCTCCCTATAGAATACTATACCTTTCTCAGGACACTTGTTTCCGTAGGCGCATTGATTATCATCTATAATGGCATCATTGCAAGGCAGTACTACCTAAGCGTTATTTTTGCGGCGGTGCTTATGCTATTTAATCCTGTTTTCCCTATATACCTGTATAGAAAAAGCTTATGGATTCCGATTGATACCATTACAGGCATACTCTTTTTCTTAATTGCTTTTGCCGACAGAATTAAAGCCGCTGAAAAACAGGAAGAGAAGAAGGAAGAGCCTTCCCATTCACACTATACGCTGATTACACACGCCAGAGACATGATCATGAACCCTAAAAAACCCAAAGAACACTGACCGTATGGAACATACTCCGATTACTGAAAACCTGAAAGCCCACTTTTTAAGACTTTACCAGATGGCCATCTGTGACGATGACTTCAGTGCACTGGAACTTAAAATGCTGTACCAATGTGCTGAAGAAAGAGGAATATCCTCCAAGAACCTTGACGAAATCCTCCTGAATCCTATCAATATCAAATCACTCCTTCCTAAAACAATTGAAGAAAAAGTAGAGTATCTCTATGATCTTACCGTAATGATCTGGGCAGACGGCGTGGTAACGCCAAATGAATATGCTGCTATGGAAAAGTATGTGCTGATGTTTGGGTTTCTGGAAGAAAATGCAAGGCCTATAGTAGATTACCTTATTGAATCTGTACAGACCGGAAAATCCAAAACCGATATTTTATATGAACTTAACAATTAAACCAACATGACACCAAATATTAAAAACTTGTTTAAACTGAAATCCCTGCCCGTTATTGCTCCGGAAGAGCCGGAGGTACCGGAAGAAAAGCAGGAACAGGATGCAGAGTCTGCTGAAGAAAGCAGAAAAAGAACCTACCATGAGGCCGGCTACAGAGATAGCGCAAGAACATTCGGCAACCACTCAACCCTGTCCATATGTCTGGATGCTGTGTATTCCAAATTTCAGAATGAAGAAAAGGAGATGGAGGAAAAGCAGGGCAAACTGAAAGAATCCTATATAAATGAACAAAAAAACCGGGAAACCGAAATCAAAGCCCTCAACGTTTCCCAGGATACGAAAGAAGAACAGCTCAGGAAAAAAGAAGATGAAATAAAAGAGGTTCAGAAAACCATTGAAACCCTCAACGAAGAAATCATAGATCTTCCGCGAAATCCTGAGAAGTACAATGTGAAAGCTACGCGGGGAGCTTCGGCTAAATTCTGGATCGGCCTTATCCTTCTCATTCCGATTACCCTCTATCTTTTCACATTTTATATTTCCACCTCTTATTCAGCATTTTTCAGGGATTTCGATCCCAATACAACCATCATCCAGAATGTGCTCGATGCCAGAGCGTTGAGCAAAGCATGGAATGACGGACTTCTGGAAGGTGCCTTTGTTACCCTGATTCCGTTTGTATTTTTAGGTTTGGGCTTTCTGATCCATATGTTCGGTGAAAATAAAAACAGGACTAATTACATTAAACTGGGCCTCCTGTTTGTTGTTACTTTTGTATTTGACGTCATTCTGGCCTATGAAATTGAGTCCAAACTGTACGATCTGAACAAGACGTTCCAGACACCGCCTTTTGACCTTAAAATTGCTTTTACCAAGAATCAGTTTTGGGGAATCATCTTTGCCGGCTTTATTGTCTATATCATCTGGGGACTGGTTTTCGATTTTGTAATGAAGGAACACCGCGAACGGGATAAGATCAGAAATGAAGTGGAAATCCGGAAGAAAAACATTGTATTCCTGACCGAAAAGATCAGTATACTCAGAAAAGAACTGGAAGAGATTACGGCCGCTATCAGCAATGTCAAAGAACTGGTCATTAAGACAAAAGGCCGCGTAGAGGAGCTTCAGAATATCATCGACGGGGTCATCATTCCTACCAAAGATTACAAGCTCTATGCCTCAGAATATGTACAGGGCTGGATCACCTATATCGGTGAAAAGATTGCCGTTTCCAAAACGGAGAAACAATCCTTGATTGAAAGCTGCATTGAAACTTACAACACCAACCTTGACCTGGTTGGCGCCAATGAGAAAAGCCAGAACTCCGTCTATATTTCCGCTTTATAAAATTCAGCCTTATGAAAAAAATACTATACTTATTTATTGTTTTATTTCTATTCTCATGTGGTAAAGAAAAAAAGATTGAAGGTGGGAAAGATGATAAAGAAGATTCAATAATTGTAAACCCAAATGATTTAAATGTCAGCATACTCATTGATCTTTCCGACAGGATCGATCCTGTGACCAATCCTAATCCTACGATGGAATATTATCAGCGTGACCTGGAATATATCAAAGCGATCAACAAAGGATTTTTAAGCCATATTGAAAAGAAAAAAGTCATCCGCCTCAATGATCAGATGCAGGTATTTTTCAATCCTGAACCTTCCGACCCTAAAATTAATGATGTCACCAAACAGCTGAAGGTCGCATTTGACAAACATACGTCTGAGGATAATATGGATATGATGGCCAAGAACTATTCCACCCTGCCGGTAAGCATTTATGAATCTGCTATTAAGGACGGAAGCTATGTCGGCTCGGATATATGGGAGTTTTTCAAAAACAAAGTGAAAGATTACTGTATAAAAGAGGACCACAGGAACATTCTTTTCATTCTCACAGACGGCTACATGTATCACGAAGACTCTAAGTTCTCTGAAAAAACAAAAACGTCATACCTTACTTCAAAGCTGATCCAATCTCTTAAACTTAATAATTCAGATTTTAAGGAGCAGATTCAGAAAGGTAATTTGGGGTTTGTAAAAGCCAATGACAACCTCAAAAATCTGGAAGTGATTGTTTTAGGCATCAACCCGGAGAAAGGAAATCCTTTTGAAGAAGCGGTCATCAAGGAATTTTGGGAAAACTGGTTCAAAGATATGGGCATTACCCGCTATCAGATCAAATCTGCTGACCTGCCCTCCAATCTGGAACCCATTATTATCAAAGCCATTACCAACAAAAACTAATACCATTCTTTATATCAAACAGGGAGATCCAATATTGGATCTCCCTGTTTTTATGATCTTCGTACCATTTCCGTATGCGGAATATCGTCTTCCAGATATTTTTTTCCGGTATCCTCAAATCCGAATCCGCTGTAAAATTTCAGCAGGTAATCCTGCGCTGAAATGCGGATTTCCGGCGTATGGAAGCGGTTTTCAATAGTTTGAACGGCATATGCGATCAGCTGTCTGCCCAGGTTTTTCCCTCTGGCCTGCGCTGTAGTCAGCACTCTTCCTATGGAAGTTTCATCATATTTGATGCCTCTGCCGAAGATGCGGCAGTAGGCCAGCACGTTACCGTCTTCTTCAGCCCACAGGTGAACGGCCTGCTGGTCATAATCATCCAGCTCAGGATAAGGACAATCCTGTTCCACCACAAATACATCTACCCTGGCTTTGATAACGGCATACAATTCCGGGATGGTAAACTCATCAAAACTTTTGATTTTCCAGATTATATTACTCATCAAAACTAACTTTATTGTTAATTAAAAATGCATTGGTTTTTTCTATAAATTTCAGGATCTCGTCACCGCCTTCCTTTTTTTCGGCTGAAGTCACATACAGTTCCGGCAGGTCTTCCCAGGTTTTGTGAAGCTCGGCCTTGTAATCTTCAACATTTTTAATGACCGCATTCGGTTTCAGCTTATCTGCTTTGGTGAATACGATAGAAAACGGCACGCCGCTTTCACCACACCACTGAATGAATTCCAGGTCGATTTTCTGTGGAGTATGGCGGGAATCCACCAGCACGAAAAGGTTCACCAGGTTCCTCCGGTTGAGGATGTAGTTGGTGATCAGCTTTTCAAAATCCTTTCGGATAGACTTGGAAACTTTTGCATAGCCGTATCCCGGTAAGTCGGTCAGGTACCAGCTTTCGTTCACCAGGAAATGGTTGATCAGCTGGGTTTTCCCCGGTGTCTGTGAGGTCTTCGCCAGGTCTTTATGATTCATCATGGCATTGATGAGTGATGATTTGCCAACATTGGATCTTCCGATAAATGCATATTCCGGGATATTGGGTTCCGGACAGTCCTGCCACTTTCCGCTGCTTTTGACAAATGTTGCTGTTTTAATGACCATTGTGAATGATTTAGAAAAATAAACCATTAAGAAAAGTCTTAATGGTTTGTATTGTTATTGTTAAACTTTATCTTTTATCCAGTTGTAGAGGATTTCATTGAACTCATCCGGTTTTTCCATCATCGCAGCATGCCCGCAACGATCAATCCAGAAGAGATCTGAATTCGGGATGAACTTATGCATGTCTTCTGCCACTTCAGGAGGCGTCACATTATCCTGCTTCCCCCAGATCAGGCAGGTAGGGCAGGTAATTTTAGGAAGGTCATGCAGCATATTGTGCTTGATGGCACTTCTGGCCAGCATTACGGTTTTGATGCCTTTCATCCTGTCATTCACGACATTGAAGACCTCATCTACCAGGTCTTCTGTAGCTACGGCAGGATCATAAAAAACTTCCTCAGTCTTTTTCCTGATATAGGAACGGTCGTTCTTCCTTGGAAAGCTGTCCCCGAATGTCCTTTCATAAAGGCCCGAGCTTCCGGTAAGCACCAGGTTTTTAACCAGGTCCGGCCTTGCCAGGGTAAGGATAAGGCCAATATGCCCTCCCATTGAGTTCCCCACAATTGAAACCGGCTCAGAAATATGACTTTCTATAAACCGGATGATATATTTTGCAATGGTGGTAAGATTGGTATTGAGTACCGGCAAATCGTAGATCGGCAGCTGGGGAACATAGACTTTGAATCCCCGGTCTGAAAAAAAAGCCACCATTTTGTCGAAATTACTCAAACCGCCCATCAGTCCGTGCAACAGAACCAATGGACGTCCTTCCCCCGCTTCCACAAAGGTATATTTCTTTTCTTTTTTTGTACTGAATATCATAATGCTAATCTAAGCCTTGCAAAAATACAAATTAAACCTCAAAAATATTTTGATCCCTCTAATTTAAACTAAAAATAACATACCAGCTTATATCTTAGGGTCTTTTTTCATTGGCTTTTTGCTATGAGGTGAATAATAGTCTTCCAACAAAATAAAGGCCAAGAGACCGCAGCCTTACTAAGCCCCTGTGTCAAAACTTATTAACATTAAGTCAAAAAGTGGGAAAAAGTGGGAAGTTTTGGAAATTATTATATAATTTTGTCCCAAATGAAGAATTTCATTGGAACATATGAGTGCAAAATCGATGACAAAGGTCGGTTAAAGCTTCCCTCTTCTTTAATAAAACAGATGGAAGACTTTGATAATAAGACATTTGTGATCAAACGTTCTGTGTTCCAACCCTGCCTGGAAGTGTATCCTATGAATGTGTGGGACAAGCTGATGGGCAAGATTAATAAACTGAACCGATTCATTAAAAAGAATGCTGATTTCATCAGAATGTTTACGGCAGGCGTAAAAACAGTGGAAACGGACAATGCAGGAAGGCTGCAGATCTCCAAAGACCTCACGCATTTCGCACATCTTCAGAAAGATATTGTGATTACCAGCGCAGGGGAATTATTTGAGATCTGGGACAAAACGGCATATGAACAGGTAATTTCCACCAATGAAGAAGATTTTGCAAGTCTTGCCGAAGATGTTATGGGCAGTGCTTTTGATGAGGAATAACCGCTGTAAAGCATAAAAACACAAACTAAGGTATGTATCATAATCCCGTTTTGTTAAAACAAAGTGTTGATGATTTGGTGACGAATCAGGACGGAATATATATAGACTGTACCTTCGGCGGCGGGGGTCATTCAAGGGAGATCCTGAGCAGGCTTTCCGAAAAGGGCCGGCTGTTCAGTTTTGACCAGGACCTGGATGCCCTTAATAATACCATAGACGATCCCAGGTTTACTCTAATCAATCAGAATTTCAGGTTTTTGGAAAACTCCATGCTGATGTACGGCATTTCCCAGGTAGACGGAATCCTGGCTGACCTCGGCGTATCCTCGCATCAGTTCGATGAAGCGGAAAGAGGGTTCTCCACCAGAAGCAATGCCCCACTGGACATGAGAATGAACGTGATGCAGAACCTGGATGCCAGACGGGTTATCAATCAGTATGAAGAAGAAGAGCTGGCAGATATTTTCTACCACTACGGAGAGCTGAGGGAGGCGCGCAAACTCGCGAGGGAAATAGTGCACCACAGAAAGAACAAGGCTATAGAAACTACAGAGGACCTTAAAAAGCTGTTCAGCTATATTCCCCAGCATAAAGTGAATAAGTTCTATGCGCAGCTGTTCCAGGCCATCCGGATAGAAGTGAACCAGGAGTTGGAAGTGCTGAAAGAAATGCTGGTGCAGGCCTATAAAGTATTAAAGCCCGGCGGCAGGCTGGTGGTGATTTCCTACCACTCCCTGGAAGACCGTCTGGTTAAAAGATTCCTGAAAAACGGAATGTTTGAAGGAGAGCCGGAAAGGGACATCTACGGAAACTATAAAAAAGCGTTTGAACTGCTGAAGAGCAAAGCTATTGTTCCGGATGACCAGGAAATTGAGGAAAACTCAAGGGCCAGAAGTGCTAAGATGAGAACCGGGATTAAAGTATAAACGGATGAATCGTCAATAGTAATCAACAAAACCAAAGCTGTGGCAAAGAAAACAACATATCGCCCTCAGAAGAGATTAACTTTTATAGATATTATAAAAGGAAATTTTCTGAACCGTGATGAGATCAAGATACATTACAAGTATTTTCTGCTGTTGTTTGTGCTGATGATGGCCATGATCTACAGCAACCACCTGGTTAATAAAAAAATAAAAATCGTCAACGCCTTAAAGGAAGAAACGGAAGAATATAAATCGAGAAACGCTTACGCGCAAAGTAAGCTGATCAAAGTAAAAATGGAATCGGAGTTGGGGAAAGAGGTTGCCCGGGATTCGCTCATGACCCTGGAAAGCCACCCTCATAAATTGCTAATCAAACTGGACAGTACCGATGCAAAAGCAAAATGAATATGATAACAAACGTAAAAAAACGTTACGATGGGGCTACCTCTTTGCAGTGGTAGCTTTGTGCGTGTTTGTCATGTTCCTTGCCAGGATCGTCGTTCTGCAGAACACCAACGTTCAGGAGATCAAGGATGATTACATCAATAAGAACTACCGTGAGGCCACTCTGAAAGCAGCACGAGGAAACCTGTTTGCGTCAGACGGATCCATCCTGGCCACAACGGTTATGCGCTATGATATCTATCTCGACTTCAAGACCATGAAAGATACGGTCTACAGCAACAATATCGGTGCGCTTACAGATTCCCTGAGCAAGATGTTCGGAAAGCCGAGAGCAGAATTCAGGAAACGCTTTGATGAACAAAGGGCCAAGAAGAACCAGTATTATGCACTCGTAAAAGGGCTGGATTTCGATGAATATGACCGCATCAGGAAATTCCCGATCTTCAGGAGAGGAAAAAACAAAGGCGGATTCATCGTCGACAGAAACTACAAAAGAGAGCTGGCCACATCGGAAATCGGTGCCGGAACCATAGGGATGGACAACGGTGAATACAGCTCCGGACTGGAAGGAGCTTTCTCCAAGTACCTTACCGGAACCAACGGGAAAAGGCTGGAGCAGAGGATCAATTCTTCCCAGTGGAAACCTATTGATTTCTGGAAGGTTCAGGAACCTGTGGACGGCCAGGATGTATACACCACACTGGACCTCAGGATTCAGGATATTGCCCACTCCGCACTGGAGAAACAGCTGATTAATTTTGAAGCCAAGCATGGAACAGTTATCGTCATGGAAGTTGCGACAGGCAAAGTACGCGCACTTGTCAATCTCAAGAGAACGGAGTCCGGCGAATACATCGATTCATACAATTATGCTCTGAAAGACAATATAGAACCCGGTTCCACCTTTAAGACAGTATCGCTCCTCGCTGCGATGGACGATGGTTTTATTGACGAAAATACGACGGTTAACGTAGGCAACGGAGTGTGGGTTTACGCCAAACAGAGGATTTCTGATGGACATGGCGGAGGAACCTATGACATCAGTGATGTGCTCGCCAAATCCAGCAACGTGGGAACCGCAAAACTCATCACCAAATACTATGCGGAAAAACCACAGATCTTCCTGGACCACTTAAAACGCTGGAAACTGTTTGATAAAATGGATATCGAACTTCCGGGCATTACCAAACCGAGGTTTGTAACTCCGGAAAGCAAAAGATGGAACCCTGCGGCACTCGCCTCTCTGGGATATGGTTATGCATCCAACATTAACCTATTGCAATTGACTACCTTCTACAACGGTGTTGCCAACGGAGGAAAAATGCTTAAGCCCCTGTTCATAGATAAAATCATGAAAGATGGCAAGTTGATCTATCAGGCCAAACCTGAAGTCATGGTGAGTAAAATGGCTTCCGAAAAAGCCATTAAAATGATGACCAATGCGCTGACCAAAGCCGTGGAAAAAGGAACTGGAAAGAGCATCTTCACCCCTAACCTGAAAATGGCCGGAAAAACCGGGACCGCAAGGTTTGAATACTGGCTCCCGGGACCTATGAAATACAGGGCCTCATTTGCCGGATTCTACCCTGCCGACAATCCCAAATATACCTGTTATGTAATGGTGAGCGAGCCCAATACAGCAAAAGGCTTTTACGGAGGAACGGTAGCAGCACCAGTATTCAAGGAAATAGCAGGGAAAACCTTCCTGAAAACACCGCAGAACATTGAAAAAGAAATGCTGGTAGACAGGAAAGTCAACCTCAATACGATGGTTGATCCTAATGTGAAAGTCACCGTAGAAGGTAAAAGGATGCCTAATATAGTAGGATTAATCGGTAAAAATGTAATTCCACAGCTGGAAAACCTGGGCTACCGGGTTGATTATAAAGGCGTAGGAAGAATCAAGGACCAGTTCCCTACCGAAGGCACCATGATAAGCAAGAACCAGAGGATTTATTTATCCCTGCAGAATTAAACGGGCCGGAAGCCGAGATTTCCGGAACAATATAAAATTAAATAAAGATAAAGACCACAGCATAGAATGGTATTAACAGAATTATTGAGCAGGATTCCCGTATTGGAAATCCACGGCGAACAGAACCGCGAGATTTCCGGATTGGTTTTCGACAGCAGAAAAGCTGCCGAAGGCACGCTGTACATCGCCGTAAAAGGAACCGTGGCAGATGGCCATACCTATATTGCCTCTTCTGTTGAAAAAGGTGCAGCAGCCATCGTATGCGAAGAACTTCCTGAAACCCTCGATGAAAACGTTACTTACATCCAAGTAAAAGATTCTTCAAAGGCATTGGGGCACCTGGCATCCAACTTTTACGGAAATCCTTCGCAAAAGCTGAAGCTCATCGGTGTTACCGGAACCAATGGGAAAACATCCGTTTCCACTCTGCTGTTTGACGTATTCAGCAATCTCGGTTATGATTCTGCACTGCTGTCTACCGTTGAAATAAGGATCGGCGAAAAAGTAATCCCGGCTACCCATACCACACCGGATATCATTACCATCAACAGGATTTTGGCGGAAGCCCTCGAAGATGGCTGTGAATTCGCCTTTATGGAAGTCAGTTCCCATGGGATCGCCCAGAACAGGATTGAGGGACTTCATTTTACTGTAGCAGGATTTACCAATCTTACGCACGATCACCTGGACTATCATAAGACATTTGACGAATACCTGAAGACCAAAAAAAGGTTTTTTGACGGCTTGCCGGAGACGGCTGTAGCCATTACCAACGCAGATGATAAAAACGGCAGCGTGATGCTTCAGAATACCCGTGCCCTGAAAAAGACGTACGCCATGAAAACCATGGCAGACTACCATGGAAAACTTCTGGAAGTGGATTTCAATGGCATGTTGCTGAATTTCAACGGAAAAGAATTCTGGACTACCCTTACCGGAAAGTTCAACGTCTATAATCTTCTGCTTGTTTTCGGCATTGCTTCCGAACTGGGCTTCGGGCAGGATGAAATCCTTCAGGCGATCAGCGTCCTGAAAAGAGTATCCGGCAGGTTTGAAACCTTCAAATCCGATGGAGGTATCTTCTTCGTGGTAGATTATGCCCATACTCCTGATGCCCTGGAAAATATCCTGGACAGCATCAATGACATCCGGACTAAAAATGAACGACTGATCACCGTTTTCGGCTGCGGAGGAGACCGGGATCATTCCAAAAGGCCTGAAATGGGTAACATCGCGACCAGGAAATCAACGCTGGCAATCATCACGTCCGATAATCCAAGGACTGAAGACCCGGCGCAGATCATTAAAGAAATTGAGGCTGGCGTAGAACCCCAGAACTTCAGCAAATATACTTCAATCCCTGACCGGAAAGAAGCGATTAAAATGGCTATCAAGTTTGCAGAACCCAGAGACATTGTCCTTGTTGCCGGCAAAGGTCACGAGAACTATCAGGAAATCAATGGTGTAAAGCATCATTTCGATGATAAAGAAACCATTAATGAGCTGTGGAGATTAATGAGCAAGTAAAATATAAATGATTATTGATAATTGATTATTGATGGAAAATAATTACAATCAGATTTTTGCTAAGAGGACAAAAGCTTTGGCAATAAAAATAATCAATGATTTATCAGAATTGCCATATTCTGATAAGGTATCTGTAATCAGAAAACAAATATTTCGTTCCGCAAGTTCCGTAGCAGCAAATTACAGAGCCATGTGCAGAGCGAGATCAGATAAAGAAAAGTATGCTAAAATTTGCATTGTTGTAGAAGAAGCAGATGAAACTGTTTTCTGGCTGGAAGTAATTGAAGAAATTAGTTTAGTTTCAAAGGATAAGATTAGCGAACTTATGAGAGAATCCTTAGAAATTTTAAAAGTAACATCAACTTATAAAAGTAAATTAAGCAATAAGTAGATAATATTACTCAGCCATCAATTATCAAACATCAATTATCAATAATAAAGAAATGCTATACTACCTATACGAATATCTCACCAACCACGGGATCCATATTCCCGGACTGGGAATGCTGAAGTACATTTCCTTCCGTGCGGGAATGGCGGTGCTGTTTTCCCTGACCATTGCACTGGTGTACGGGAAAAGGATCATCAACTTCCTGAGGAAAAAACAGATGGGCGAGCTGGTACGTGACCTCGGGCTTGACGGACAGAAGCAAAAGGAAGGCACTCCGACCATGGGAGGCCTCATCATCATTATTGCGACCATAATTCCCGTTTTGCTCTTTACCAGGATCATGAATGTATATATTATCCTCCTCCTGGTATCCGTGCTCTGGATGGGAGCTATAGGTTTCCTGGATGATTATTTGAAGAAGATCAAAAAAAATAAGGACGGCCTGAGCGGAAAGTTCAAGGTAGTCGGACAGGTAGGACTGGGACTGATTGTAGGCATCACCATGTATTTCCATCCTGATATCACGGTGAAAAGGAAATATTCGGATGCTAAAGTGGTCAACCGGAACAATGTGGAGCAGAATTTTATGCCTACGGAAAAAATCACCGTTTCTACAGTTCCGTTCGCCAAGAACAATGAATTTGATTACAGCGGGATCCTGTTCTGGATGAATGATAAAGATGCCCATGAATGGGCCTGGATCGTATTCATCCCGATTGTAATTTTTATTGTGACAGCGGTTTCCAACGGAGCCAATATCACAGACGGAATAGACGGCCTGGCAGCCGGAACCAGCACGGTTATCCTGCTGGCGCTTGCGTTTTTCGCCTATGTGTCCGGGAACATTATTTTTGCGGATTACCTTAACATCATGTTCCTGCCTAATATGGGTGAGACCACCATTTTTGTGGTGGCCATGGTGGGAGCCGTGATCGGGTTTTTCTGGTATAATACATATCCCGCCCAGGTATTTATGGGCGATACCGGAAGCCTTATGCTTGGAGGGGTTATTGCCGTCCTAGCCATCATTCTGAGGAAAGAGCTGATGATCCCTATACTGTGCGGGATTTTCCTGATCGAAAACATTTCTGTAATGCTTCAGGTAGGCGTCTTTAAATTCAGAAAAAGAAAATACGGGCTGGAATATGCCCAGAACAACCGGTTATTTAAAATGTCGCCCCTGCATCATCATTACCAGAAAAGCGGTTTTCATGAGAGCAAGATTGTGAACAGGATGATTATTATCGGGGTGATGCTGGCTATCATATGCCTGATTACATTGAAAATGAGATAAGAAATAATTTAAAAATTGAAGTATTTAAACATTTAAAAAATCTTTGAATCATCAGATTTTTAAATCATTAAATCAAAAAAATATGAAAGTAGTTGTTTTAGGAGGTGGAGAAAGCGGTTGCGGTGCTGCTTATTTGGCAAAAAAACAGGGTATGGAAGTTTTTCTTTCAGACAAGGGAGCCATTAAGGATCACTATAAGCAATTTCTTACAGACAATGATATTGAGTTTGAAGAAGAAAACCACGACGAAGAAAGAATTTTAAGCGCAGACTGGATTGTAAAAAGCCCCGGGATTCCCAAAAAGGCAGATATAATTCAGAAAATCCAGGAGAAGGGCATCAGGCTCTCTTCTGAAATAGAATTTGCCTCAGAATTCACCAATGCCAAAATCATTGCCATTACCGGAAGCAACGGAAAGACCACTACAACATCCCTGATCTACTACATCCTGAAAAATGACGGACTCAATGTAGGTCTGGGCGGAAATATAGGGCAAAGTTTCGCCAGGCAGGTAGCAGATGAAAACCATGAGTATTATGTGCTTGAGGTAAGTTCTTTCCAGCTGGATGATATACAGAACTTCAGGCCGTATATTTCCCTGCTGCTCAACCTGTCCAAGGACCATCTGGACCAGTACAACTACAACTACGAAGAATATGCCCTGGCTAAGTTCAGGATCACGGAAAACCAGGAAAATGATAATTTCTTCATCTACAACAAAGACGACGAAATGAGCAAAAGCCTGCTGGAAAAGCTGGAGATCAAAGCCAGGATGATCCCTTTTTCCACCAAAGAACCACTGCCGGAAGGAGGTTTTGTAAAAGGTGAAGATACCATAGTGGTTAAGCTGAAAGATGAGTTCTCCATGAAAATTGATGAATTGTCACTGATGGGGAATCATAATGTAGCCAACAGCCTGGCAGCGTCTATCGCAGGTAAAATACTGGAAATCAACAACGAAAGCATCAGAAACTCACTGATGACCTTCCAGGCCGTGGAGCACAGGCTGGAGCTGGTTTCCGAGCAGGATGGCATAAAATACATCAATGACAGCAAAGCTACCAATGTCAATGCCACCTATTATGCTCTGGAAAGCATGAAAACCCCTACGGTATGGATTGTAGGCGGAGTGGACAAAGGCAATGATTACTCGGAAATCGAGGATCTGGTAAAGAGAAAAGTGAAGGCAATTGTCTGCCTGGGAATCGACAATCAGAAAATCATCTCCTATTTCAAAGATAAAAAGGAAATGATTTATGATACTTCAAGCATGGAAGAGGCCGTAAAGACAGCAAAGGCCCTGGCTAAAAAAGGCGATACGGTATTGCTGTCCCCATGCTGTGCAAGCTTTGATCTATTCAAAAGCTATGAAGACCGCGGACGGCAGTTTAAAGAACAGGTATTAAAATAATGGTCCTATGTAAAGGTATCGGGAATATGATTTCCTATATGAATACACCTTACATAAATACATGAATACAGTATATGAGCGAACAGACCACAGAAAGCAGATTTGAATTTCTAAAGGGCGATAAAGTACTTTGGATGGTTATCCTTGTGATTTCCATTTTCTCTATTTTCCCGGTATATTCAGCGAGTTCAAATCTTGAGTACATCGTTAACAACGGGACCACGACCGGCCACGTTATCAAACATATGTTCTTTGTAGTATTGGGTCTGGTCATCATGAGGCTGGTAGGAACCATAAAATACGAGCACATCGGCAAGCTCAGCAGCATCCTGCTCGGACTACTGATGATCATCTTACTGATTATCACCATGTTTACAGGACAAACCATCGACGGTGCAAGTGCCTCCCGATGGCTGAAGATTCCGGGAACCCCAATCTCGTTCCAGCCTTCCTCATTTGCTTTTTTAATGCTGATCATTTACCTCTGCAGGTATCTGACCAAAAAAATAACCCGCGAACGGCTTCCGATAGAAAATATCATGTATATTTTCGGGCCTATCCTCCTGGTTTTTGTCCTGGTAGCCAAAGACAACGGTTCTACAGCTTTGATGATCCTGATGGTATCTGTGATCGTCCTGATTGTAGGTCAGTTGAACTGGAAATATATTGCCGGCTTCATCTCAGCCTCCTTCGTGGCTATCGCACTGTTCCTTCTGGTAGCACTGAATACCAATTTAATTGGTGGGAACAGGGTACATACCTGGATGAGCCGTGTAGAGACCTTTACATCCAGCAAGGCAAAATCTGCCGATGTGGATGACGAAAGTGTAAAAGCCAAAAACTACCAGGTCATGCAGGCTAAAGCTGCTATTGTACATGGCGGGATTACAGGAATGGGTCCTGGAAAAAGTGCCTTGAAGCAAATGCTGCCACAGTCTGCATCCGACTTTATCTTTGCCATCATTGTGGAAGAATACGGGGTAATAGGGGCAGCATTCCTGATCAGCATGTACCTCATCATGATCATCAGGATCGTCATGATTGCCAGCAAGATGCCGGCCTTTTTCGGATCGTTGCTGGTACTCAGCCTGGGAGTGATGATTTTTATACAGCTCTCGGTAAACATTGCCGTGGCAGTCAACCTGATCCCGGTAACCGGACAGCCGCTGCCGCTGATCAGCTACGGGGGAACCTCCATGCTGGTGACCTACCTCCAGCTGGGGATCATCCTTAATATCAGCTCGAGGATACAGATTTATGATGAAGAAGGCATGGGGAAAAAACAAAGCATTGCAGAGATCAATGACATTGCATAATATAAGATAATAAACAGGGAAATCCTGATAAAGTATGAACAGAAAACTAAAAGTATTGCTATCCGGCGGAGGAACAGGAGGACATATCTTCCCGGCCATTGCCATTGCAGATGAAATCCGCAAAAGATTTCCTGATGCAGAGTTTCTGTTCATCGGGGCCAACGGAAAAATGGAGATGGAGAAGGTTCCGCAGGCCGGTTATATCATTGAAGGGATTGATATTGCAGGGATCGACAGGGGCAACCTGTTATCCAACCTGGGGCTGCCTTTTAAAATCCTGAAAAGCCTTTCCAGATCCAGGGCCATCATTAAAAGGTTTGCTCCGGATCTTGCCATCGGTACAGGTGGTTTCGCCAGTGGTCCGGCCTTATACGAAGCCGGTAAGCTCGGTATCCCTATTTTTATTCAGGAGCAGAATGCCCATGCAGGAGTAACGAATAAGATTTTAAGCAAGAAAGCCAAAGCGGTTTTTACAGCCTACCCGAAAGTGGATGGTTTTCCGGCTGATAAAATACACTTCCTGGGAAATCCCATCCGTTCCAATATTGTTTCGGGAATGAAAGATACGGTGGCGGCTAAACAGGAAATGGGGCTCGCCCCTGATAAACTGACCATTCTTTCCGTAGGCGGATCTTTAGGCTCAAGAACCCTGAACAACGCCTGGAAAGCCCACTTGAATGACATCATCAGCAAAGATTACCAGCTGATCTGGCAGACCGGAAAGCTGGACTATAAAGAAATTGCTGAAGAGACTAAAAGCATCAGCGGCGATAATATCCGCATCCTTGAATTTATAAAGGATATGGAAACGGCCTATTCGGCTGCGGATGTCATTGTTTCCAGAGCCGGAGCCATAGCCATTTCAGAACTGGCAGTAGCCCGGAAACCAGTCCTGCTGGTGCCCTTCCCTTTTGCAGCGGAAGACCATCAGACCAAAAATGCCATGACCCTGGTAGAAAAGAATGCTGCTAGAATGGTTAAAGATTCTGAAATGCAGGAAAAATTCTGGACTGCATTATCAGAGATCTGCGAAGATGAAGCTTTGAGAAAGGAAATGTCTCAAAACCTGCAATATTTTGCCAAACCGGATGCTGCCAGGGAAATTGTAGAAGAAATCATTAAAAAACTGTAATCACAAATATCAATACATATGAAAACAAGATTATTTACAGTACTGTTGATTTGCTTTTTTGCAAATTTTTTGAGCGCTCAGACGCTTGTGAAGCCGGCAGAAATTAAAACTTCATTGATTGCCGATTACCTAAGAGGTAAAGGATATACTATTGTAGAGCAGCAAGAGACTTATGTTAAAATAGCAAATAAAGAAAAAGCTGTTTTATTCATGGATATCGACAGCCAAAAGAAATATATTAACATGAATGTTAATGTTCTTTTAAAAGAGGGTGCGGATAAAGATAAAATCGATAATCTATTGCTTGGCATCAATAGCCTGGCAATGGTAAAGGCAGGCTATCTGCCTAATCAGAATTCGATCAGTTTTCAGTATTTTTTCTGGATTACCAACGGATTCACTTTAGAGACCCTGGAAGATGCCGTTGCAGAATTCTTTTTGTATCAGGGGGACGCTTACAGCCTGGATAAAGAAAAGATTTTCAGTTACAAATAATATTGAGATAGAAAAATGAAATTATTGGAAACATATCAGAATTTTTACTTCGTTGGGATCGGAGGCATCGGCATGTCTGCTCTGGCACGCTATTTCCATGCTTCCGGCAAAAAAGTTCTCGGGTACGATAAAACCAATACCAAACTGACCCGGCAGCTGATGGAAGAAGGAATCGATATTGTTTTTGAAGACCTGATCGACGAAAGGATCACTGCCCTTAATCAGGAGCAGACTTTAGTCATCTATACCCCGGCAATTAAAACGCTGGGTATTCTGGATTATTTCAATGACCATGGTTTCGAGGTTAAAAAAAGAGCCAAGGTGCTGGGCCTGATCACAGAAAATACAGACTGCATCGCTGTGGCAGGTACACATGGTAAAACAACCACTTCTACTCTGGTTTCACACCTGTGTAAAGAGGCTGACCTTCCGTTTTCGTGCTTCCTGGGAGGGATTTCTGAAAATTTCCGGTCCAATTTCCTCTATAACGGAACCAAATATTCTGTGGTGGAAGCTGATGAGTACGACAGAAGTTTCCTGAACCTCTCCCCCGACTGGGCTGTCATCACCTCTATTGATGCAGACCACCTGGATATTTACGGTGACAAACATACCATTGAAGAAGGATTCAGGCAGTTTGCCACCCTGGTACCAAATGACAGGCAGCTGTTCGTGAGGAAAGGTATTGAAATAGGACGGGATCACCGAACCTATGCCGTAAACGAAAAAGCAGATTATTATTCGGATAACCTGCGCATGGAACACGACAGGATTTATTTTGACTTCCATACACCGGAGGAAACCGTACGGGATTTCGTATGGGAGATTCCGGGTATCCATAATGTTGAAAACGCCACGGTGGCTCTAGCGATCCTTCACAATCTAGGGGTGGATTTCCAAACCCTGAAAAAAGCCATCGCCAGTTTTAAAGGCATCAAAAGAAGATATACCAAACACATCTATCCAAACGGTAAAATCTATATTGATGATTATGCGCACCATCCTACTGAAATCAATGCGGTACTGGGATCGGTAAAGACATTTTACCCGGATAAAAAGCTGCTGGTCGTATTTCAGCCGCACCTGTTCAGCCGTACCCGGGATTTTGCAGATGGTTTTGCAGAAAGCCTGAGCCAGCCGGATGAGCTGATTTTGCTGGATATATACCCCGCAAGGGAACTCCAGGAAAACTTTGAAGGTATCACCTCCCAATGGCTGCTGGAAAAAGTAACGTTAAATAAAAAAGAGGTATCGTCCTTAGTCGATGCCTTCAGAAGGATAAAAGAGAAAGATTTTGATATCCTTCTCACGATAGGCGCAGGGAATATTGATACCCTGTATGATCCTGTCTGCGAGTGGATGAATGCTTCTGCGCAAATTGCAGGGGAAGAATAAAATAACACGTAAATAAAAGAATTACATTGTACTTTTTACAGTATACAACCGGACATCTATTATGAAAAATAAATACAGAATACTAAAAATTGCGGTCACAGTGATCATTCTGGGATTCCTGCTGAGCTTTTCACTGAAAAGGTTCAGCGGTCAGAAGATTACGGATAACAAGATTTCTGTAAAACTGAGTGAAAAGACTCCGGTATATTTTATCGATGAAAAAGATATCCTTGATATTGTAAAAAAAGAAAACCCATCCGGGAAAGTCGGCGACCTCAATATCCCGGTCCTGGAAAAGAAAATCAATGCGCTGCCTGCTGTAGACAGTGCAAATGTGTATCTGAACCTCAACGGAAAACTGAACCTGGATATCAGGCAGAGGGTTCCGGTTTTCAGGCTCAATACCAACGGCAGGGATTTTTATGTAGATGATAAAGGCGTGGAATTTCCGATTTCCAAAACCTATTCCCATCCTTCCATGCTTGTCACCGGCGATGTGAAGCCTGATGAATACAGGAAACTGGCAGAACTGGTTGAAAAGATCGATAAAGATGATTTCAGTAAAAAATTCTTCATCGGTATTTCAAAAATTAAAGAAAATTATTATCTTCTTACCAGCGAAGGGAATTATAAGGTTGAAATCGGGGATCTGGACCATATTGAGTTCAAGGTAAAGGGCTTTAAGACCTTTGTAGAGAAATACCTGGTGTACCAGGACCCGGAAAAGTACAGTATGGTTTCCGTGAAATACCAGAACCAGATTGTCACCACGCTTAACCCATACTTCAAGGAAAACGACAGCATCCTAAAGGCTGGTAAGCTGGAGCTGGCCAAAATTCCCGTCATTGTTCCGCATACGGAAAAAAAGGCGGAAGTAAAACCTAAAGAGGCAGACAGGAAACCTTCACAGCCTGTCAAAGCAAAGACAGCGGCAAAACAGAAAGCGAAAGCAAAAGAACAGCCGAAGAAAACAAAAAAGCAGGAAGCGGCAAAGCCGAAAACAAAGGCTAAAGTAAAAATAGAATAGATGCGGAATGAGAACCGCTTAAGAGAATAAGGAAAAATCAAATCGATATAAAAAATGGAAAATCAAGAGTATTCAGTAGGTCTGGACATCGGGACAACGAAGATTGTCGCGATTGTCGGAAGGAGGAATGCACATGGGAAAATAGAAGTTCTCGGTGTAGGGAAGGCAAAGAGTCTTGGTGTTCACAAAGGAATTGTGAATAATATTTCGCAAACCATTAATTCAATCAAAGCTGCTGTGGCTGAAGCACAGTCTAGCGCTGGAGTGCCAATCCGTAAAGTAACGGTAGGTATTGCAGGAAAGCACATCCGCTCCCTGCAGCACTCTGATTATATTATGCGTGAACATCCGGATAAGTTTATTACAGATGATGATATTGAAGCCCTGAAAGACCAGGTCAAGAAACTGGTCATGCTTCCTGGAGAAGAAATTATCCATGTACTTCCACAGGAGTACAAAGTAGATTCCGAAGGTGAGATTCAGGAACCTATCGGCATGCACGGAAAACGTCTGGAAGCCAACTTCCATGTTGTGGTAGGCCAGATGGGAAGCATCCGCAATATTGCACGGTGTGTAAGAGAGGCAGGCCTGGAAATGGAAGCCCTTACCCTGGAGCCTCTGGCCTCTTCGGAATCCGTTCTTACCAAAGAGGAGAAAGAAGCCGGTGTAGCTATCGTGGACATCGGAGGAGGAACTACGGATATTGCCATTTTCAAGGACAACATCATCAGACACACCTGTGTCATACCTTACGGAGGAGGAATTATCACCGAAGATATCAAGGAAGGATGCTCTATCATAGAGAAGCATGCTGACCAGCTGAAAGTTAAGTTCGGCTCAGCCGTACCGGAACTTGAAAAAGACAGTACCTACGTAACCATTCCCGGGCTTCACGGAAGGCCGGATAAGGAAATCTCCCTTAAAACCCTTGCCCAGATCATCAATGCAAGAGTGGAGGAAATCCTGGAAATGGTAAATACTGAACTGAAGGCCTATGGTGCCTTTGAACAGAAGAAGAAACTGATCGCAGGAATCGTGCTTACAGGCGGAGGTTCCAACCTGAAACACCTGCGCCAGCTGGCCAATTATACAACCGGTTTCGACAGCAGGATCGGCTTTGCAAATGAATATATTGCAAACGATAAAAATCAGTATCTTAAAGGCCCGGAATTTGCTACTTCTATCGGCTTATTGATGGAAAGCTTAAAAATCCGGGATAAGAAGCAGAATGCCGCTTCGCAGGAGCCCGTAGAGGAAGAAAAACAGCCGGAAGCTTCTGCTGCCCCTGTTGAAGTTCCTCAGATGGCACAACAGGAACAACAGCCTGTCCATGAGCAGCATATGAGCAATGAGCATCATGACAGCAGGAAGGCAAAACTGACCTTCGGACAGTCGCTGATGGAAAAAGTAAAAAAATTCTTTGAAGAAGTAGAGTAAATATAAATGATAACTGAGCAATGATTTTCTTCATGCGTAAGGGCGCCAAGCAGTCATTCATCAGTGAATAGTAATCAATTGTTAAAAAAAATTGTAGGTATGGAAAATTTAGGGACACAGGGGTTTTCGTTTGACTTGCCAAAGGGAAATTCATCCATTATAAAAGTTATCGGTGTCGGAGGCGGTGGGAACAACGCCCTTAAGCACATGTACGAGAAAGGAATCCATGGAGTGGATTTCGTGGTATGCAATACGGATGCACAGACATTAGACAATAACCCGGTTGCCAATAAGGTTCAGCTGGGAACTACCATTACTGAAGGCCTGGGTGCCGGAGCAGATCCCGAGGTAGGGGAAAAATCCGCTATTGAAAGCATTGAAGACATCAAGGCTGCCATGGGGCAGAATACCAAGATGGTCTTTATTACTGCAGGGATGGGCGGTGGTACCGGTACCGGGGCAGCACCAGTTATTGCCAAAGTAGCGAAGGACATGGGCATTCTTACCGTAGGGATCGTTACTGTTCCGTTCAGCTTTGAAGGTAAAAGAAGGCTGGAACAGGCGGAAAACGGCCTTGATAAACTAAGAAACAACGTTGATTCACTGATTGTGATCAATAACGATAAACTGAGGCAGCAATTTGGAAATCTGGGCTTCAAGCAGGGATTCTCCAAGGCTGATGAGGTGCTTACCAATGCCGCCAAAGGAATGGCAGAGGTGATTACAGGATACTTTGATGTAAACATTGACTTCAGGGATGCCAAATCCGTGCTTCAGAACTCCGGAACGGCCCTGATGTCCACCGGAATCGCTTCAGGCGAAAATAAGGCAGAAGAAGCCGTTAAAAAGGCCCTTGACTCTCCTCTATTGAACGACAATAAGATTACCGGTGCCAAAAATGTGCTCCTATTGATCCGAAGCGGTGTAGAAGAGGTAACCATGGATGAGATTGGTGTGATCATGGATCATATCCAGAAAGAAGCAGGGAATACCGCAGACATTATCTTCGGGGTAGGTTCTGATGAAGAGCTTGGTGATTCTGTAAGCGTACTGGTTATTGCTACAGGATTCTCCAATGACAATAAAAAATTTGCAGGGCCTACGGAAAAGATTAAAATCAGCCTGAACGATACTTTTGAAACCCCTAAGGAATCGCCATTCAAAACAAGGGAGGAAAGACAGTCGGCTCCTGATTCTTCGCAGGATTTCAGCGGAAAGAACCTTTTCAGGCTGGATGACGACCATGACTTGCCTCAGTTCAGCATTACTTCCACCGAGAAGAAGATGATCCTGGAAGAGGAAGAGGTGAAAACTGAAGTGAAATTCTTCGGGCGTGATGAGGAAACTGAAGACCATCCTGCCCAGGAATGGAGAAATGATGAAGAGTCCGGCGAAAAATCTTTCGTATTCTCCTTTGATGACGATAATGATCCCAACGACCTTGAGATCCAGTCGTTCTCATTTGAAACTGAAGAAAAAAAAAATAAGCCTGCATCCGGCAGTTCATCTGAGGAAAAACCTGTAGAGTTCAGTTTTTTCGTTCACGAACCCATCGATGAGCCTAAAGCGGATTCCGAACAACCTAAAGCGGAATTAACCGTTACAGAAAAGCCTCAGGAACAGCCAAAGGAAGAACCTCAGGCGGAAACCAGACCTGAAATCCACCATTCTGAAGAAACCGGATTCACATTTGTAAGCAAATCTGTAGATCAGGAAAAAATCGTGGAAAGGAGAAACAAGCTGAAAGAATTCAACTCACGGTACCAGAATTTTGACAGCAGCAATGAATTTGAATCTGTCCCTGCCTTCAAGAGAAAGAATATTTCCATTGACGGGAACAATGCTTCAGAACAGAACATCAATACGTACCTGTCTGAAAACAACGGTTCCGTAAACATCAGGGAAAACAGGTTTTTGAATAAGGATGTTGACTAGGATAAATGCAACAATATATCAGCATAACAATTAGATTAACGGGATATTGGTAAACTGATACATTGCTACATTATTAAATTATTGAATATGAGTTTAGAAAATACCATCAACGAAGCCATAAAAACAGCCATGAGAGCAAAGGACAAAGTTGCCCTGGACTCTCTGCGGGCTGTGAAATCGCAGATATTACTGGTGAAAACGGAAGCCAGAGGCGCAGACGTTTCTGCAGAGCAGGAAATCGCCATCCTTCAGAGAATGGTGAAGCAGCGTAAGGATTCTTATGACCAGTTTACAGCACAGGGAAGAAATGATCTTGCCGAAGTGGAGGAAGCACAGATGAAGGTCATTGAAGAATTCCTTCCCAAACAGCTGACAGCAGAGGAACTGGAAAATGAAATGAAGAATATCATTGCTGAAACCGGCGCTGAGTCTGTTAAGGATCTGGGAAAAGTAATGGGCGTGGCCTCTAAGGCACTGGCAGGAAAGTCTGACGGAAAAAGCATTTCCGAAATGGCTAAGAAACTGCTGTCATAAACGTATCCTATTGTCCCTTTATTAGGATCATACTCTACTTAATGCCTTGATCCGGGCTATACAAACAGGATATTTAACCTTTGCATATCGATTTGATTAAGAAATCCGGAGCTTGAGAGCTCCGGATTTCATTTTTTTTCGTGGCTCACAGCTGATGATGCTGTAATTACCTGGCGAGGGAATTCTCTAAAACAATTTTCATGGCTATGTTTCTAGAATCTTACCAAATATAATAATAAATTTTCATATATTCATCAAGTTGGGATTTAGAATCTGGATTTATTCTCTTAACGAATGCCCACGATAGTTTTTATGTATTGAACGGAAGGATGTAATTGTTTATCTTTGCATGGATAAAAAAGAACATTATGTATCCAACAGATTTAGTAATGCCTATGAAGGCTGAACTTACAGATAAAGGCTTTGAAGATCTTACAACACCTGCTCAGGTGGAGGAAGCTTTAAAACAGTCAGGAACTACCCTGCTGGTCATCAATTCCGTATGCGGATGTGCTGCAGGTGCAGCGAGACCAGGTGTGGTATACTCTCTTACCGGAGATAAGAAACCTGACCATTTGACTACTGTTTTTGCAGGATTTGATACAGAAGCCGTAATAGAGGCCAGAAAACACCTTGCGCCGTTCCCGCCAAGCTCACCATGTGTGGCATTGTTTAAGGACGGGGAATTGGTGCATATGCTGGAAAGACACCATATTGAAGGAAATCCTGCAGGAGCCATTGCCGCAAATCTACAGGCGGCTTATGACGAATACTGCTAGTCTTCTTTCTCCATAGCAATACAATATCATTTATACTAAAGAACCGCCTGCATGAGCAGGCGGTTCTTTATGTTGTTACAGGGCCATAATAAAAGGGTTACCGCCTTAACGCTAACCCTTTCTCTATAGGTATGTGTTTATTATTTGGGAAGGCCCCTCTTTAGAGCAAGTTCAGCCCTTTTAATAGCTATCTTCTCCTTCCAGTCCATATATTTCTTCCTGAACCTGGACTTCATAATATCATCAAATTTGCGCTGTACGGTAAGGTTCCAAAGGGAATGTGCTTTTACAGCCCACGACTTATCCCAGGCACGGAGGGAAATGGAGAAACTGCCGTCCAGGTATTTCATCCAGTGCCACCATCCAGTAGGCATAAACAGGGTATCACCGTGCTCCAGGAAACATTCGATCCCTTCCACACCGTCCAGTGCAGGGAACTTTGTAAAATCAGGATGCTCGATATCATAATCTTCAAGGGCATAGGTCGCATATGGAATTTGATAGAGCCTTTCCCTCCATTTATAATCAAACAGGAGGATGTGTTTCCTGCCGTTGAAATGCGTGTGGAAAATATGGGCCATGTCTATATCAAAATGAAGGAACGTTACAGAACCTTTTCCCCCGAAAAACATATTGGGATATTTATCCAGGAAACCGCCCATCAGCTCTTTCGGAGAAATATAATCTTCCAGGAGCTTAGGCGCATATTTAATAGGGTCAAACAGGAAAATCCTGAGATCTGTAGGTTCTCTCCTGATCAGATCAATATAATCCCCAAACTTCATCTTGGCTGCTGAAGCATTGATAGGAGCTGAAGGATCAGCCTTAGAGCTGTCATACAACGGAACCTCTACATCTCCAACGACCTCCTTCATATAGTCCATGGTCCATTTCTGGTATGCTGGCCATTTTTTTGCCATGTTTTTAATGACAACAGGTTTCCGTGGTTTCAGATATTTCCGGATAAATTCTTCCTGGGTAATATCATCAACAACATCTATAGGCTTTAAAATAATTCCCATTGTATAAATTTTATTTTACAAAATTATTAAATTAATATATACTTAACATAGTTTAAGTTTTTTTTAATCTATGATACAAATCACTTTTGCCTATTTATTCTAAATAAATTTAGCAGATCTGGTGTACTATGCAAAAATACCAAATCCTTCGGGAATCTAGGCGCAAGCAAGATCATATAATCTTGTAAACGAAGTTTTTTTATCCGTTGATAAGAGATGATGTCCCTTACGAAGAGCTAAAATTTTGCCCGAAAACACCTCAAAAATTTCCGTCCGTTTAGGGATGTCCTTTGATTTGATACCACTGCTTTCATTTTCCCAGTTTGTATAGGTATCCCTGTCCAGTCCCAGCATATCGGCAATCTCCTGTTGGGAAGTTTCGTCTTGCTCCTGAGCTTCTTGAGATTCCTAACCCCATATGTTGACTTTTATACAAATCTGTAATTTTCCTAAAAGCAATAATGATGAAAAGAAAAATTTGTCAGTTCAAAATTATAACTATATTTGTAGTGATAAAAGCTAGTTTTAACCTTTGTCATTAAAAAACATCTTTATACAAGTGTAACAAACCAGACTGTTGTATAACTAATTACTCAAATAATAAACTATGAAAAAGAATGTCTTTCTGTTTCTGATGCTTCTCTTATCTGCGCTTACCTTTGCCCAGAAAACGGTTTCGGGAAAAATTACGGATGAAGACGGTGTGGCTATTCCAAGTGCCAGTGTAACGATTGAAGAGCCGGGCAAAGATGCCATTCTGGCGTATGCCATCACCAATTCCAAAGGAGAATATAAAATTTCTTTCACGTCTTCGGAGCCTAATGTGGATCTTAAGGTGAAGGCATTTAACCAAAAATCAGTAACGAAGCAGATCAGCAATACAGATCAGACACTCAGCTTTAAACTGGAATCCGAGGCAACGGAAATCAAAGAGGTCAAACTGAAAACCCGGATGATTACAGCGCGCGGAGATACCATTTCCTATGACCTTAAAGCTTTCGACAGCAAGAGTGACCGCACCCTGGCGGATGTAATGAAAAAAATCCCGGGTGTGGAAGTGAATGCAGACGGAACCATCCTCTACCAGGGAAATGCCATCAATAAATTTTATGTGAACGGAAAAGACCTTATGGAAGGCGGATACGGGACCATCAACAATTCCCTTCCGAAAGATGCCGTGCAGAAAGTAGAGGTTCTGGAAAACCACCAGCCGGTAAAAATCCTGCAGGATAAAGTGCCTTCCGATCAGGCAGCCATCAACATCAAACTTAAAAATTCCGTAACCATGACCGGGCGCGGGGAAGTGGGAACCGGGTTTGGCGATCCGTGGCTGTGGAATGTAAAGCTTACTCCTATGTTCTTCGGGCAGAAAAGCCAGTGGGTAGTCAATTATAAGACCAACAATACCGGCGAACAGGTGGAAAACGAAGGAAATATTCTGGCTTTCGGAAACAGGTATGAGGGAAGAAGGATCAACGCGTCTCAAAACGATTGGCTGAATGTAGAGAATGCCAGCACGCCCAATTTACCGGTAAAAAGATATCTGATGAACAGCGTACATTATTTATCTGCCAATTACCTTACGAATATTGACGCGAAAAAAGAATGGGAACTGAAAGCAAGTGCCAACTATACAAACAATGCTGTAGAAAGGGAGTCATACAGCCAGACAGACTATTTTTCTACGCCACAAAGGCCAATTGCATCAAGGGTAACGCAGAATATATTTAATAACTTCTATACCGATAAAGCAAAAGGGGAACTGATTTTCACAAAAAATGCGAAAAAAGGATTCTTTAAAAATACAACCAGCTTTTCCCAGTACTGGAATGCTGACAGGGCCGTTGCCAACAGAACAGATTCACAAGCGAATTCCTTGAGAACGGCTAATGAAGCTATAGAGTCACCGACAACATCTTTTCAAAACTCATTGAGTACCATCGTGCCATGGAAAGAAAAAATGGTTAATGTCCTTTCTTACATCAGTTATCAGACAGACAGGCAGACACTGGATGTATCTCCTGCTACATACTTAACGATCCCAGGGTTTACTACAGCAGCCGGAGCCGATTTCGTACGCCAGAATTTGAGATTAAAAACATTTGAGGCCAATCACTCAGCGAATTTAGGTTTTACAACAAAAGGCTGGACTTTTACCCCTGAAATTGGATTCAATTTCAAGACCACAGATTTGGTTTCGGACCTGTTCAATATAACCACCATCCCTTCAGCAAATCCTATTAACCAAACCCCGGCATCTGCTTACAGCAATGATTTAAGTTATACAACAGCAACTCCTTATGGAAGCGTTGGTGTCAATTATAAGAATGATTCATGGATGCTCTATGCGAATTTCCCTGTTAATTCAAATAACATCAAAGCTGATGATCCTGTTAGAAACGTTTCTAAATCAGTCAATAAGGTTACTTTTGAGCCTAATATTTTTGCACAGTACAGTTTCGCATCTTTCTGGAAAACTTCAGTAAATGCCAATATCAATAATAATTTTGGAGAGATCAATACAGCCTATTCCGGTTTTCTGATGACTTCGCCTAACGGGATTAATGCAATGGACATCAATAATCCTATTCCTCAAAACAACAACAAGTCTGCGGGAGCCAGGATTGAATACAGAAACCCATTGAACAATTTATTTTTTAATGTCAATTACAGACTATCAGATGCCAAAAGAAATTTAATTTCTAACCCAATTATTAACAGCGCGGGATATACGACCATGCAATATATTGAACGGGATAATCATGTGCTTACTAACAGCTATAGTGCAGAAGTGGGTAAGTATTTTCCTAAATTCAAAACCAATGCTTCTGTTAGTTACAGCAACAATACTTCTAAATCTGACGCTTTTCTTGATAATATCTCTTATACCAATAAAAACAACAGCCAGTCGTATGGTTTCAAGTTTAATAACACATACTTCAGCTGGATGAGTATTGATTACAATGCAAGTATTTCGAGGACCAAACAGATCAATAGCGGTGAATTGAATACCAATACAGCCAGAAAAGGCTTTACCCATAACCTTGGAGTATTCTTCTACCCTATTGAAAATCATACGGTAGGATTTAACTGGGATCAGGTAAATACAAGTGCCGGAGACCAAAAATACAATAATGGCTTTTATGATGTCTCTTATCAGTTTACCTGGGCTAAGAAGAAAATCGATTTTGAACTGAAATGGCTGAATATAGCCAATAAAAAGGTATTTGAAACCTATGATATAAATACCAATAACATCTCTTATACAAGGATCCAGCTTCGCCCGAGCCAGGTCATGTTTACCGTAAAATTCAACTTTAAATAATTCACTTTTTTTCATTATACACCAGCCTTAACAGGCTGGTTTTTTGTTTAAGAGTCTTGGAAACTGCGTTCAGGATAACGGGAACAGGAAAGTATAACCCTAGAAAAATGGTGTACTGACCATACTTCGGAAGGAAACATTAATTTATCGCAACAATATTGCATTATTAGATTTCTTTAGTATTTTTGTGCCCTAAAATTTATCTATGAAAAAGAAATTGACCGTCTTTCTCTTCTGGGGAGCCCTTATGAATGCACAAAATACACCCTGCACAACCAATCTGGGTGGTGACATAGATCCTGGATTCATTACCATAAGGATCAATAATACGACTTTCAATCACGATACATTTGCTGTACTAACAAGCTTTTACCATGAATACCCGGCTTCCGGACAGACCACAGCAACCCTCACAGCAGGACAATCCTATTCACTTTACACTTCCACTTCTTCGGAAGCTGTGATCGGTCTCTGGATGGATTACAACAATAACGGAACCTTTGAAAGCAATGAATTTACACCTTTGGTGAATTCCATGAACACTCAAAACACCACCACACTGAATATCCCGGCCAGTCTTCCCTCAGGAGCACTCAAAATAAGGTTCAGAACAAGGGCCTACGGAAGCTCCATCAACGGCGGCAATGCCTGCTCAAGTTTCGGCTCGGGAGAAACCAGGGATTATACGCTTACGGTTGTCAACAATGCGCTGTCAACACAAGACATCAGAAAAGAAGCGCAATTGCAATACTATCCAAACCCTGTGAACAATATCTTCTATATTGAAAACAGCATCCCGATAAAAACCATCCGTGTTTTTGATCTTTCCGGAAAGCTTTTGATCAGCCTCCAGCCGGAACAGAAAAAGACCGCACTGGATATGTCTGCATTGCCAGCGGGAATATACATGATCCAGACTGAAACGGCTTCGGGAAAACGGAATGTCAAAGTACAGAAAAAATAGGATTCAACGTACGCGCCAAAAATAAACAGAAAAAAGCTGTAACATATTCCTGCTTTTGCTAACTAATTAGTAAAAAATTAAAATGAAAAAACTATTTTCAATTCTATTGATAGGTCTTTTTACTTTTGGTATGGCACAGGATTCAAAGGATGCCAAGGAAACAGCTAACCGTTTTTTTTATGAGCTGACTTTTAAGCCTAAAAAGGATTCTGCCAAAATTGAAAAAGTACTAACGGCCCTGGACATTGTGAAAGACAGATCGGTATACCGGGACTATACTGTGATCGGCCAGGATTCCATCATTAAAGTGCAGGTAGAAGCGATGCAGAAATCCGGCGTATTCAAAGATATGAGCAAGTCCATCAGGATGCCTAAATTTTCTGCAAAGATCGTGAAGCATTATCCGGATATGAAGATCCAGTATATCGAAAGGATTTCCAGTGGTTTCACCACAATGGCGATCGCCTATAATGAAACCCCGAAATTCAACTGGAAAATTCTGAACGAAAAAGAAAAGATCGGCGCTTATAATGCCCAGAAAGCCACAACTGAATTTGGGGGAAGAAAATGGACGGCATGGTTCAGCACAGACCTTCCGTTCCAGGACGGCCCTTACAAATTTTCCGGACTTCCAGGACTGATCGTAAAAATAGAAGATGAGGCCAAGGACTATTCCTGGATACTTCAGGGCAACAAAAAGGTCCCTAACTGGGAAGAGCTTTCCTTTGGGGAAAAGATTTCAGGAATGAGCCTCAAAGTGACCGAAATGCCAAGGGAAAAGTTTGAAAAAACTTTTAATGAGTTCAAGAAAGATCCTTTTGCCACCGTTAGGCCTATGCTGACGCAGGATATGATGTCCAAAACCATTCCGGGAATGGACGGAACCGTTGGTGATATGTTGAAAAAACAGGAAAAGATGTACAAGGATTTTTTCAATTCCAACGACAATCCTATTGAGCCGCCATACCAGAAACTTGACGTAGGACAAGTGGAAAAGGTAGGAAAAGAAAAGAACTAACACAGTCATTCATTACCATTATATACTCTATTCAACCCAAATGCTTCCAGGTATTTGGGTTGATTTCTTTTATACAATATTGTTATTTAGATTAAATTTAAATAGCGTATATTTGCATCACAAAAAGTAGTTTTTTGAAACAGAAAGATTTACATAAGCTGAGCGGATTTCCCAGAAACAGGACGGGAAAGATATTGGGCTATGATAACCATCAACTGAAAATGCCTAATAAGATCATAGAAATGGGACTTCTTCCGGAAACCATTTTCAGAATATTGTATCAGGCCCCGTTCAATGGCCCGATGTACGTGGAGTTTGGAGAAGAGAGAAGCCGGATCGCCCTTCGTGAAGAGGAGGGGGATTTTATTATTGTTGAACAATTGAATTAATGCAGGAAAATAAAAAAAAACAGATCCTCCTCGTGGGAAACCCCAATGTAGGAAAATCAACGGTTTTTAATACTTTATGCAATAAGAAACAGAAAACCGGGAACTATGCCGGGGTTACTGTAGCCAGTCATTCGGGGCACTACAACTATAAAAGTGAAGTTGTTGAGGTCATCGATTTACCCGGATCATACAGCATTTATCCGAGTTCCGAAGATGAAGCCATCTTTTCTAAATTCCTTATCGAGGAACAGCAGAACTATGCCGGGGTCATCTATATCCTGGAAGCACTGAGCCTGAAAAGAGGGCTGCTCCTGTTCCAGCAAATCCAGGACCTTGGAATCCCCATGATCCTTGTGGTTAACCAGATTGACCAGGCAGAAAGAAGGGGCATCACCATAGATATGGAAAAGCTTTCCCGCTCTTTAGGCATCACCGTCATACAGACCAATGCCAAAGAAGAGATCGGAATAGACAACCTTAAAGAAGCTGTCTTTAAGAACAACTTTGTAAAATCTGACCGTATATCTTTTGATATTCCATCCGAACATAAGGATTTTATTCAGAAAGTAGCCGCTCATCACGGCATGGACAATGAATATAAAGCCTGGATCGACCTTTCCCTGGGAAAAGAACCTGAACGCATACAATCCGCCATGGAGCTGATGAATGAACCGGATGCTAAGAGCCTGGTTCCTAAAAGGCTGCAGGTACAGGAAACGGTAAGAAGATATCAGACCGTAGACAGGATTCTCGCAGATGTCATCTCCAAAAAGCCGCAGTTTAAAGAACTGCTTACCGAAAAACTGGACAGAGTGCTGGTTCATAAGTTCTGGGGTTATGTGGTATTCATGCTGATCCTGCTCATCATCTTCCAGAGCGTTTTTTTCCTGGCAGAATATCCGATGAACTGGATCGATGAGTTCTTTGCCTGGCTGTCTGCCTTCAGTGCTGAGCACCTTCCCGAGGGCCCTATCAATTCACTGGTGTCCAACGGGATTGTACCTGGTGTCGGTGGGATTGTCATTTTTGCCCCTCAGATCGGGATCCTTCTGTATTTCCTCTATCTTTTGGAAGATTCGGGATACATGGCACGGGTTGTTTTCCTGATGGACCGCCTCCTGAGGCCGTTCGGATTGAACGGGAAAAGCATTGTTCCCCTGGTTTCCGGGACCGCCTGTGCAATTCCTGCTGTTATTTCAACCCGGAATATTGAAAACGTAAAAGAAAGGCTGTTGACCATTCTGGTCACTCCCTTCATGACGTGTTCCGCAAGGCTTCCGGTATACAGCATCATTATCGGGCTTATTATTTCAGACGGCACCTTTTTAGGCATAAAATATAGGGCTTTGGTCCTGATGAGCATGTACCTCCTGGGATTTGTTGTAGCCCTGCTTTCAGCAGCGATCCTGAAAAGATTCATCAAAAATCAAGGCAAAACCTACCTGGTTATGGATCTTCCAACCTATAAAAAACCGCTGTTCGGATATGATTTTAAAATGGTGCTCGGGAAAGTCTGGGACTTCATTACCGGAGCAGGAAAAATCATATTTATTGTCAGCATCATCATCTGGTTTCCTGAGTTATTTCGGCCCGAAACAGAATCCCGGTGAAATGGTGGCAACGAACGTGAAGCTTGATCATTCTTACCTGGCCAAAATGGGCAAAGGCATAGAACCGGTGATTGCCCCTCTGGGATACGACTGGAAAATGGGGGTAGGAATCTTAACCAGCTTTGTGGCCCGGGAAGTCTTCGTAGGCACAATGTCTACTCTGTACAGCCTGGAAGATGATGCGCCCGAAGTGAAAGTTATTGATAAGATGAGACGCGATGTAAAGCCTGACGGCCAAAAGGTATTCAGCTTTGCAACAGGAGTTTCCGTACTGCTGTTTTACGCGTTTGCAATGCAGTGTGTTTCCACACTTGCAGTAGTCTACAGGGAAACCAAAAGCTGGAAATGGACCGGCTTTCAGGTAATCATGATGACCGGTTTGGCATACTTTGTGGCGATGTTCGCATACCAGATTTTAAAATAATGGACCTTTCGTTAATCATACAGTATATTATTGTCCTCCTAATTGTAGCATTTGCCTGTTACGCGCTGTTCAGGATGCTCAGGAAAAATTTTGCACCCAGGAAGTTCAGCTCCAAAAGAAATGGCTGCGATAAAGACTGCGGATGTTCATAACTTTCTGTGGCGACATCACAAATAATATTTAATTTTGCCTGATATCAATAATCAATCAGAATTAAATAAACACAGAATGTCACTAATAAAAAGTATTTCAGGAATCCGCGGAACAATCGGAGGAAAAGTAAATGACAATCTCACCCCGCTGGACGTGGTGAAATTTGCCTCTGCATTCGGGACCTGGCTCCAGAATAAAAACAATAAAAAAGACCTTACGCTGGTTATCGGCAGGGATGCGAGAATATCCGGACAGATGGTTTCCTCTCTGGTAACCTCTACCTTGCAGGGACTCGGAATCCATGTGGTTGACCTCGGCCTGTCTACTACCCCTACGGTAGAAATCATGGTGCCCGAACTCCATGCTGACGGCGGCATTATTCTTACTGCTTCCCATAATCCTAAACAGTGGAATGCCCTGAAGTTACTGAACGAGAAGGGTGAATTCATCAGCGGGGAAAACGGTGCTGAAGTTCTGGCACTTGCTGAAAGTGAAGACTTCAACTACGCAGAAGTAGACGACCTCGGAAAATACGAAACCAGAGACGATGCCTTCGACATCCATATCAAGCAGATCCTTAACCTGCCAATGGTAGACGTGGAAGCCATCAGAGCAAAAAAATTCAAAATCGTCCTTGATGCCGTGAATTCCACAGGAGGAATTGCCATCCCGATGCTGCTGGATCAGCTGGGCTGTGAAACCATACTGCTGTACTGCGATCCGACCGGTGAGTTCCCACACAATCCAGAACCGTTAAAAGAGCATCTGGGTGATATTTGCGCACTGGTAGAAAAAGAGAAGGCTGACTTAGGAATTGTGGTAGACCCTGATGTGGACCGCCTTGCGCTGATCGATGAAAAAGGAGAAATGTTCGGGGAAGAATATACCCTGGTTGCCGTTGCGGATTACCTGCTGAAAAACAAAAGCGGCGCAGCCGTTTCCAACCTTTCATCCAGCCGCGCATTGAGGGATGTGGCCAGAGGCCATGATTCGGAATATTTTGCCAGTGCAGTCGGCGAAGTGAATGTAGTTACTTTGATGAAAGAAAAGAACGCAGTAATCGGCGGCGAAGGAAACGGAGGAATCATTTATCCGGACCTGCATTACGGAAGAGACTCATTAGTAGGTATTGCCTTGTTTTTGACCCACTTGGCAAAAGAAAACAAAACGGTTTCTGAGCTGAGAGCCGGATACCCTGAATACTTTATGGGCAAAAAGAAGATAGAGCTTACCCCTGAAATTGATGTGGACGGCATTCTTGCCAAAATGGAACAGGAATACCAAAACGAAGAAGTATCAACCGTAGACGGTGTAAAGATAGATTTTGAAAACAACTGGGTACACTTGAGGAAATCCAATACGGAACCAATCATCAGGATCTATACGGAAGCCGCTACCCAGGAAGAAGCAGACCGCTTAGGTGACGATATCATCACAAAAATAAAAAGTTTGATTTAATCAACCGGAACGGAGACAAGGCTCCGTTCTTTTTTTACAGCATGTTTGAACATATACAGAACAGGTTCTCTTTCCCGAAGGAAATCCAGGCTCGTTACAGAAGAAACTTCACCAGGATCTCTGTTCCAGCAAAAACCATCCTTTTAAAGGAGAACCAGGTTTCAGCCATAGCTTACTATATTGAGAAGGGTATTGTAAGAGCCTCGTACAACCACGACGGAAAAGATATCACCTTGCAGTTTTTTATGGAAAATACCATGTTTTCTTCTCTGGAAAGCTTCAGAAAAGGACTGCCGAGCATGCTTTCATTCGAGACTGTTGAAGCATGCATCCTTTGGAAGATCGATAAACCGACTGCAGATAAGATCCTGGACGAAATGTATGAAGAGGCGGAACTCAGGAATGCATTCATGGATTCTATTTTTGAAAGGATGTTTGACTATATGAAGCACTTTTTCTCTTTCATCAGAGACAGTCCGCAGGAACGTTACCTCAATCTGTGCAGGGACAATCCGGACATTATCAAAAGAGTTCCGCAACATTATATTGCTTCTTACCTGGGGATTACTACGGTACACCTGAGCAGGATCAAAGCTAAAATCCTGAATAAAAAATAGCAACCGATAACAAATGTTATTGCCTGCCGGAATGCTTTAAGGATAATTTTGCTTAAAATAAACAGCAATGAAAGCAGCAGTTGTATTCAGAAAAGGGGAAATCCCTCAATACGCAGAATTTCCTGATCCGGTGGTTAAGAATGACCACGAGTCATTAATAACCGTAAAAGCGGCCTCAATCAAGCATCTTGACCGGGCAAGAGCCAGCGGGAAACATTATTCCACGGAAAACATCGACCAAAAACCAGCCATTATAGGCAGTGACGGAGCAGGCTTGCTGGAAGACGGCTCAAGGGTTTACTTCTTCAGCAAAGAAGGCACGGTGGCGGAGCTATCGGTCGCAGATAAAAAAATGACGGTTCCAATTCCCGACGGACTTGATTTCCCGACTGCCGCGGCATTGCCAAATGCCGTCATGGGCTCTGCCATGGGATTCCGTTTTAAAGCCGGTCTACAGGAAGGGGAAACCGTTTTAATTAATGGAGCTACAGGAGTTACAGGAAAAGTTGCCGTACAGATCTCCAAATTACTGGGAGCCAAAAAAGTGATTGCTACCGGAAGAAACGAAAGCGCTTTACAATCCCTCTCTGCCTTGGGAGCCGATAGCATTGTTTCTCTGACTACCAGTGATGAAGAATTTAAGCGAAACATCTCAGATATCCATGCTGAAACGCCGATTGATATCGTGTTAGATTACCTTTGGGGCCATTCGGTGGAAAATATCTTATCTGCCCTAAAAGGGGACGGGCGGTTTTCCCATCCTACAAGGCTGGTTTCAGTAGGAGGAATGAGAGGCGACACCCTCCAGTTGTCTTCCCAGATTTTACGCGGAACGGATATCCACATATCGGGGTCCGGACTTGGAAGCTGGTCAAAGGAAGAGATGAACCTGCTTATTTCCGAGGTAATTCCTCAAATGTTCACAGCTGCAGTGGACGGAAAATTAAGTATTGAGACAGAAACCATTGCCCTGGAGCACATAGAGGATGCATGGAAAAAAGATATTGCCGGAAGGAAGCGCCTGGTTGTGTTAATAGGATGATAATCTGCTCTTTTTATCCACAATTCTTTCATACTAATATTCTTTTTACTATCTTTAAAATAGAAATTTACTAAGGATAAATGTCAAAAAAAAATCGCAACTTTGCACAGATATTGAAATGTAAATTTCAGAAGTAATATTAATTTAAGAAGTTTGTCGAGGTTTGTAAGCACATTCAGACATTGGCCGACAAAGGAAAACGAGTATTGGAAGAATATTTTGAAAATGAACTGGTAAAACGGTTCGAAGAAATGATGGAGAATCAGGATGAATTCTATTTCGATACAGAAGAACTGGAAGACATCATTGTTTATTATCTGGAGCTGGGTGATTTCAATTACGCGGACCAGGCAGTGAACTACGGGCTTAAGCTTCATCCCAATTCCCTGGATATCAAAATAAAGAAACTTGAGATCCTCCTGGAATGGGAAGAATATACTCCCGCCAAAGATCTTATTGACGAGCTGAAAGGTTCCTCTATGGAAAATACGGATTTCCTGGTTTGTTACGCGAAGTACTATTCAAACCTTGGAAATCCAAGAAAGTCCATTGAAATCTGCAAAAAAGCACTGGAACTGAAAGAAGAGGAAAATTTCCTGAATAACTTTATCGCAGACGAATACGTTAATCTCGGGGATCCGTTCAATGCACTTAAGTATTACAAAAATGCCTTGAAAGAAGATCCTACCGACGATTATGCGCTGGAAAACTGTATGCTCTGCTACAGTGACCTGAACAAGAGTGATGAGGCGATAGCCTTCCTCAATGAATACCTGGATGAATTTGCCTATTCCGAAACCGCATGGCTGGAATACGGTCAGTTTTACTTTAACAGGAAGAATTATGAGGAAGCCATCCGCGGATATGATTATCTGCTGGCAATCAATTCTAGCTCAGTAGGCGTTTATGCTAATAAAGCAGCCTGTTATGAAGCTTTGGGACAGTATAAAAAAGCGATTGAGATCTATGCGGAAATGCTGGAGCTTGAATACACTAAAGCATTCACCTTCTATAAGATCGGCTTATGCTATAAAGCTCTTAAACAGCCTATTATGGCCCTCAATGCTTTTCAGAAGTCCCTGAGGGAAGATCCGCAGTTCTACCTGTCTATGATGGAGCAGTCTTATCTGTATGAAGAAATGGGCGGCATGACAGAAGCCCTGCATTTTGCCCGTGAGGCTACGCACCTGAACGAGAATAACCTGGACTACCAGAAGCGTCTAGCCTTTCTTTTCATCGACTCCGGAAAATTTGAAGAAAGCCTTTCGTGCCTGAAGAAACTTGTGGAGGCTGAGCCATCACGGTTTTACAACTGGTACGCCTATTCTGAAGTACTGATGCTGTTAGGGGAATATGAAGAAGCTGTTACCGTACTTCAGGAGGCTTTAAGGAACCACCACAGGGCCGAGCTGTATTATCAGCTGAGCAACTGTTATTTTAATCTTAAAAATCAGGAAAGAGGGGCAGAATCCCTCAACAGGGCATTAGACCTTGACCCTTCCCTGGTTCAGGATATGCAGAAAAAATATCCTTATCTGAAAGATGAGATTAAAAAAGGGAAAACCAAAGCGAAAAAGAAAAATTAACCTTGGTTTATATAATTTACTATAGCCTGCCTTTGTGGCAGGCTATTATTTTTTATCTGATTTTGTCCTTAAAAAGATCAGACCCGCCAGAATGATTCCTGCCCCGGCAAACTGAAGGAAACTGAGTTTTTCGCCATCCAGTATTCCCCAGATGATTGCAACAATCGGCATCAGCAGAGTTACCGTAGAAGCAAAGAGGGGCGTTGATACCTTTAGCAGCCTGTAATTCATCATCATGGCCAGTCCGGTCCCGAATACAGACAACAAACTCACAAACATAAGCCCCAGCATCGTATCTTTCGTAAAGCTAAAGCCGGAGAAGAATCCCGTAAAGGTTAAGGCAACGAGCGACGGCAGAAACAGGATATAAGAGAATACGAAAGCAGATAAAACCGTAGAAGAAACTTCCATCAGCTTGGATTTTACCGTTGTGGTACTCAGGGCATAACATAAGGTAGCCAGCAGCAGGAGTACAATTGGAAACAGCTTGAACTCTGTCCCTTCCTGTCCTCCGAAGGCCAGCAGACAAACCCCGGCAAAGCTGATCAGCGTGCCTATAATCTGCTTTTTGGTGGTGTGGAACTTCCATACCAGTGCCCCGACAATAATGACAAAGATCGGCATCATGGAATTGATGATTCCGGCAATGCTGCTGCTTACCTCTGTCTCTGCAATGGGAAAGAGGAACATCGGAATGAAGTTTCCTGTAAATGCGGCCAGCAAAAGCCATTTCAGGTGGTGTTTCGGAAACTTTTTATATTTTGATATGGCAACCGGCATAAGGATGATACCTGCGATCAGAACCCTTAAAGCTCCAACCTGATAAGGGCTGAAATGTTCCAGGGACTTTTTGATAAGAATAAATGAGGAGCCCCAAATGAGACTCAGTACCGCGAGGAGAATCCACTTTTCTTTATCTTCGTTCATTATTCTGGTATAAAATGGTTAAAAATTCTTTTTTTGAAATCATTTCCGCACCCAGGCTTTCCAAGTGGTCTGTATGTGACTGGCAGTCTATGATGTCCAGCTCATTCCTATGCGTTTCTACAAAATGGATAAACCCCGCTTTGGAAGCATTGCTGACTTTAGCAAACATGCTTTCCCCGCAAAATACTCTTCCCATCTGGATTCCGTAGAACCCTCCCACCAGTGCTCCATCCTGCCAGACCTCAACACTCTTGGCCAGGCCATATTCATGAAGCTGGATGAATGATTGCATGAGTTCATCTGAGAGCCAGGTTCCCGACTGATCTCTCCTCCGGATCTGCTGGCAGTTGCTGATGACGGCCCTGAAATCCTGATTTTCCGTAAAAGTAAACACATTCCGGTTCAGAATCTTACGCATGGATTTGGACACGTGCAGGCGGTCGGGGAATAATACGAACCTGGGATCCGGGCACCACCAAAGGATTTCCTCATCCGGATTGTACCAGGGAAAAATGCCTAAAGTATAGGCAAACCAGACTCTTTCCACGGAAAGGTCACCGCCGAAAGCAATAACGCCCTCATGCCCGTCGTATAAAAGCGGATCCGGGAATGAAATCTCATGTTCATCGAGTCGAACCATATGATTACGGGAAAAAAAATCCCACTTAAAAAGCAGGATTGAATTTTTCTGATTGTATCTGATTAAAAAGGTAAATCGTCATCATCATCCCCTGCAAAAGGATTCTCGTTGGAAGTTTGGGACGAAGATGATGAAGGTGCAGCCTGGATAGGTTCTGAACCGTTATCGGAAACTTTTTCCAGCCTCCATCCTGTGATGGAATTGAAGTATTTTGTTTCGCCCTGTGGAGAGACCCACTCTCTTCCTCTGATGTTGATGCCCACTTTCACGTTCTCGCCTTCTCTTACATTATCCAGCAAACTGATCTTGTCAGACAGAAATTCTATATTGATAGGCTGCGGATACTGCTCCTGCGTCAGAATAACCATTTCTCTCTTTTGAAATCCGCTTGCAAACGTTTGGGTTTCAGTGATTTTCTTTACCGTTCCTTGTAATTCCATAACATAATTATTAACGATGTAAAAGTAAGAAAATGAAATGTAATAATGGAGCATCCGGAAAAAAATTGCAGTTTTTTTATTTTTTTCCTGCAAAAGTTTGGAGGCAAAGAAAAATGTCCTATATTTGCACTCACAAAAACGAGACAAGATCTTTAAAATACGACTTAACAAAACTGCGGATGTGGTGTAATTGGTAGCCACGCCAGACTTAGGATCTGGTGCCGTGAGGCGTGGGGGTTCGAGTCCCTTCATCCGCACAGTTTGCGAAAATAGCTCAGTTGGTAGAGCACAACCTTGCCAAGGTTGGGGTCGCGGGTTCGAATCCCGTTTTTCGCTCCACGCCATGCCCTGGTGGTGGAACTGGTAGACACGCAGGACTTAAAATCCTGTGCCTCTTTTGGCGTGCGGGTTCAAGTCCCGCCTGGGGTACATAAAAAAAGCTGATAATTTTACATTATCAGCTTTTTTTGTTTTCAGTATGCATGGATAATGAATTTACTCACTGATAAGATTTCACTTTTTAAGAAAACAATCCACCTTGTCACGGCCTAAAGACATGTCAGGGTTTCTCTACTTATAATCCCGCACAGCATCAGAAATTTAAAAAGTTGATTTTAAACCTACTATCCATTTTTCTGGACTGTGGCATAAAATTTACACTATCTGTCTTGAAATTATTCTGAAAAACGCGTATATTTGTCCTCACAAAAAGGAGTTCTTTATCATACAACCTTAAACTGCGGATGTGGTGTAATTGGTAGCCACGCCAGAATCAGGATCTGGTGCCGATAAGGCATGGGGGTTCGAGTCCCTTCATCCGCACAGTCAGGAAACATTTTCAGCATACATATATATCTGATTTCGTTTCACTAAAAACCAACCTCCGCAATTGGATTGCGGAGGTTTTTTGTTTTAATAAGCCTGGTGGTAGAAACTGACCGGTTATTTAAAATCTGTATTGATTATGAAGCATCGAGTTCCATGATCATCCATACTGTACATGAACCATGTCCTGAATCTCCCAAAGATTTTTCGAGCAGCGTAAAGCCCATTTTTTCATACATGCTTACCGCTTTGGCAAACTCAGGAAGACTTTCTAGGTAAATCCTTTGATATCCAAGTTCTTTCGCACTGCGGATACTTTGATTCATTAAAGCCTGGCCAAGGCCTTTTCCCCTTGCTTCCGGGCGAAGGTAGAATTTCACCAATTCCGCACAGTCTTCGGGTAGCCCCTGGGTAGGATATATCCCGCAACAGCCGGCAATATGCCCATCCAATTCCCCTACCCAAAGCACAGAACCCGGTGTTTGGAAAAGCTCATGCAGCTGATCCGTTGTGGGATCCGAAAAAACAGTTCCTTCCCGAGGAGCATCATGTTCTTCAAACGTATCTTTAATGAGTTTCGACAAAGCCTTATTGTCTGTTGGCTCAACTTTTCTTATGATCATTTTTTCCATAGCATGATTATAGATTCAAGATAGTGTTTTTCCCTGAAATACGCTTTATTACTGCACTCTTTCATGGAAATTACATTTTTTTTATTATAAGCTGATGCTTATGCTAAGCTTCTGTGACCACAGATTATTTCCCGAAAAGCTTTTTAAAGAAGCCGCCCTGCTTTCCCGTTTGTTCCCGGGCAATTTTCAGGTTATCCTGTGCAGTCTGGGAAAAATTCAGATTAAGGGATTTCTGCAGGTTTTTTGCCGCCTGTTCATAATTTCCGAGGTCAATCTGGGCCGTTCCGATATGCTCATAAATCTCTGCCACAATATCATTGGAAATACCATCCTGTTGAGGCAATACAGCTAATGCCGATTCACCGTACTGTACCGTGGCTTCATCTTCCCTCAGGTTATACGCACAATGTACCGCCCAGTAATAACACCAGAAATCATTGTTGCCTGCCTCTATGCTCTGCCCGAAACTATCAAGGGCATCATCACTTTCTTTCAGATATACTTCCTGAATATATCCTTTGTTGTACAGGGCTACCTGTACAGATCTTTCCATCCCTTTCTCGATCCCGAAATAGATGGCCTGCTCATAGCATTCCAGTGCTTTCTCCCATTGCCCTTCTTTTACAAAAGTGTCTGCCCTGCTGATCATCAGGCTTGGGTTGTCCTGCATTGTTTCCAGCAGCTGATCTGCTTCCCTGGCATTTTCAGTATGGTCCGTATCGATATCCAAGGCAGCAACAGCCTTGGCCCTGTTAATGAAAAAATTGGTAATACATCGGGTCATTTCCGCATCCTGCAGGATAGGTTCTGACGGATTGATCTGATCATAAATTTCCAGTCCTCTGTCTGCCCATTGGAGGGTTTCCTCATAGTTTCTGAGTTCGAGGCAGCTGATGCAGACAGTATCTACCACACTGAGAAAAGAAATGATGTCCATCTGGTCTGCATACTCATCCAGAAGCTGCTTCCCATCCATAATGGCCTGTTCAGGCATTCCGGCATACATATGGTTGCTCATTCTGTTCATGAGGATGACGAGAAACGGACTCTGTTCAATACCCTCGGTTCCGATGGCAATGGCTTCCTGATATCTGCCTTCATGGCTGAGCTCCCCCGCCAGATTATTGCAGCACATAGCGAAAGTATGGGGGTCATCATTCAGGTGATCACCGGCCCTGTGCACAACGGCATCTTTATAAAGCTGATAGGCTTTTTCGTACAAATGCTTTTTCAGTGCAGTGATGCGCTGCTGTTCTGTTTCCGGCATGTCAGGATACTGTATCAGGATCCGGTTGAGTTCTACACCGGCATTGTAGGCTTCCATTCCTGATCCGGTACCATCGGAAAGGATAAGCCCGGAAAAATCCGGATCCTGCTGATCCTGATTTCGGATGTTGAACATGCGGATCTGGAGCACCGGTGATGGCTGTATGCTATGGGCTTTCTCGTAATACGACAGTGCCTCCGGGCCGCTTCCGAGCCAGTACAGCGCTGATCCGGCATTGCGGCTGCACTGATAATGGAGAGGATCTTTTTCAAGTCCCTGGTGGCTCCACTGAAGGCACTGGATAAGGGCACTTTCCCTGTCTTCATCAAAAATATCATTATAGTCAAGGGCGATGAGGCCGAGGATGGCGCAGAGATCCGGATGGTGCTGTGCTGTATTGAGGGTGTTCACATGCTGAAATATGCGTTCCAGCTCATCATCATCATCCGGAAGGCCGTACCCGTCCACCCAATATTTTGCGGCTAAGGGATAATTATTGTCCATAAGCGCATTCCACGCTTCCTGGTTCAGGGATTGTTTCATAATATTCGTTTTGTTTCAACTTCGGAGTATAACAAGATTACTCATTTAAGAATAAACCGGCACAAACGAATTCATATCCGGCAAACCTGTGTTGATATCCTGTTTACTGTAGTTACTGTACGGAACGGCCGCGATGCCACGTATAGAACTGATCGCCTGTAGCTGCTACTCAGATTTATTTCCTATTTTTGTGTTATTCGCATACTGCCCATGAAGAAAATCATCCTTATTGAAGACGAAACCAGCGTAGTCTCTTTCATCAAGAAAGGACTGCAGGAGAATGGCTACGAAGTTTCTGTCGCCTTCGATGGAAAAACGGGGGTAAAACTGGTCCAGTCTAATGACTTCGACCTGGTGATCCTGGACATTATGCTGCCAGAAATGAACGGGCTGGATGCCTGTAAAGAGATCAGGAAAACAAACCCGCATGTTCCGATCCTGTTCCTAACCGCCCTGGGCACGTCCGAAAACATCGTGCTGGGCCTGGAAAGCGGTGGTGATGATTATCTGGTGAAACCATTTAAGTTCATTGAACTGGTAGCGCGCATAAAATCTTTGCTCAGGAGAAGCAATGCCCATAATGGCATCCAGGAAACAGCAGAGCCGGAAGCAGATAAGGAATATATCTTCCGGTTTTCAGACCTTGTTGTCAATGACTATACCAAGACAGTAACGCGGGGCGGGGAAGAGGTTTCGCTGACTTCCACAGAATATAAGCTTCTGCTGTATTTCATTAATAATCCTGAAAAGGTCATCTCCCGAGCTGAAATTTTAGAGGCTGTTTGGGGCGTTAATTACGAACTTGGGACCAATGTCGTGGATGTGTACGTTAATTACCTGAGAAAAAAACTGGATTATCAGGAGGACCAGAAGCTGATCCATACTGTAATCGGTATGGGATATGTCTTAAAAAAACCATAGGAATGTTCAATAAAGTAATGACCAACCAGACCAAAACCATGGTGCTCCTCATGATGGTTTTTACAGCAATCATCCTGCTTTTCAGCGGCCTGGTTTACTTTTCGATTGTTAACTTTTCCCATCAGCGGTTTTATGAGCTCCTGAAGATCCGTACAGCAACCATCATTCAGATCGAAAAAGGCAAAGAACACCTTGACCTGCCGGAAAACCATATCCTGAACCGGCTGAATGATGAGGAGCTCCCCATGGAGCGGGATTATGTTTTTGCAGTACCTTCAGATTCCAACTTCAGGAAAATATCTCAGGAAGTACATATCCCTTCTTCCTTTTTTAAGAATATAGTGAAGCAGGGGGAAGCTAACTATAACGACAAGGAGTTCTACTATATCGGCCAGACTTTCAGATATGGCAGCAAGGACTATATTGCCATTGCTTCTGCCAAGAACCATTACGTAGTGTATTACCTCGGGTTTTTAAAAAGGACACTGATCACGTGTATTGTGCTGTCCCTGTTTTTCAGTATGATCTTCTCTTTTTACCTGTCCAAAACGTTATTCAGGCCTATCCTGAAAATCACCGGAAAGGTAAAGGAAATCAGTTCCGAGAACCTGCATCTCAGGCTGGAACCGCAGCCGGACAATAAAGAACTTAATGAGCTGGTGGATACCTTCAACGATATGCTGAACCGTATTGAAACCTCATTCGAGACCCAGAATCACCTGATAGGCAATGTTTCGCATGAATTAAGGACACCGCTTACCTCTATTATGGGAGAAGCAGATGTAGCTCTTTCCATTACACGGACAACAGGAGAATACCGCGAAACTCTTGGCATCATTCTGGATGAAGCGGAAAAACTGGACAGGAAGATCAAAGCTTTACTGATGATCGCCCAGACCGGTTTCGACGGAAAAATCCAGAAGATGGATAAGGTCCGAATGGACCAGCTGCTATGGGATGTAATTGAGACCCTAAGGAAAATTGATGCCCGCAACAATATTTTTCTTGATACCAGCATGCTGCCGGATAATCCCAAAAAACTTAAAGTACAGGGGAACGAGCAGCTGTTGCACCTTGCTGTGGCCAATATCATCAGCAACGGGTGCAAATATTCAGATTTCCAGCAGGTTAAAGTTTCTCTGGGAGCCACAGACAATGATGTTTACCTGATTGTGAAGGACAATGGCATCGGGATTCCGCAACAGGAAATGAATAAAATTTACGACCCCTTCTTCAGGGCCTCGAATACCGACAATTATGAAGGGTACGGGATCGGCCTTCCGCTGGCCAGGAATATCGTGAGGATGCACCACGGTGAACTGCTGGTTACCTCACATGAAAATTACGGAACCACCGTACAGATCCGCTTCCCTAATTTCTACAGCATGCAGAACGAGGAAGTATAAACATCACCTGTTGCTCCTACCCCTTTACGAATCAGCCTCGTCATTATTTTTCCATTTCTAATCCCATTTTAATCTCCTTAATGACATTTTAATTTCATTCCAAAGCTCTTCTAATACTGTCGTTTTAGTTTTGTACTATCAAAAATAAGATAACACAAAACCTAAAGATATGAACAGGACCATTTTAATTGCCACAGACTACTCGCTGGAGTCCCTGAATATTTTGAAAAAAGTTCTCAAAGAAAAAGATGAGTCGGGAGACCAGCATCAGTACCATATTCTTTTGGTTTCGGGTTATGATACCGGCGATTCTATCAGGGACCTGCTGTTCAATACGAAAGGTACGATCTTCAATAAAATCAGGCCCAAAGAATTCTGCGAAGCATACAGCATCATCAGAAACAAATATCCTCACCTGATCAGTAAAATCACCTGTGATATTTTCACCGGCAGTTTCCAGCGTACGTTTAACCAGTATGTAAAATCGAATTCGATTGATGAAGCCTATTTTTCTCCATCTGTCAGAAGTAAGGAAAAGGGAATGTTTGATATGATCCCTTTTATCAAGAAAAACAAAGACTTAGAATCGCGCGAGATTTCGCTGGATATCCGCGAGAAACTTCCTGAAAGAGGGAAACTCGCTGAGATCTTTGTTGAGGTATGATGATTTGAAAAAACACTTTAAAAAAAATTAGAACATGTTAAGAAAATACAGTAACAGCAGAACGTTGGGAGATAATATAAGGCTGGGGACGCTCACTGCTTTTACCGCAGGAACCATCAACATTGCCTCGTTGCTGATCTTCCTTTCCTTTACTTCCAACGTAACAGGGCATTATGCCATTTTTGCAGCAGAAATCAGCAAAGGCAACTGGTCACAGGTTGCCGTAGTGGGAGGATGGATTTTCCTGTTCTTTTTCGGGGGTTTTGTATCCAACTTCATTGTGATCAACTTTAACCAGAAGAGCAAGTACTTTGCCCACGCCATGCCGATCGTACTGGAGATTATATGCCTGATGTTTGTAGGGGTTTACGGACAAATATACTACAGACAGACGCTCGGAGAAACCGAAGCACTGGTTGCACTCATGCTGTTCGCCACAGGACTTCAGAACGGACTTACGGCCAGCATTTCCAACTTCTCCGTTAAGACCACCCACCTTACGGGGACCACAACGGACCTCGGAATCCTGTTTTCCATGTTTACGCAGAAGAAATTCAGGAGCAATCCGGAGCTTACCGCGAGAGCTAAGCTTCTGATGAGTATTATGGTCTCGTATGTTATGGGAGCCATCTTCTCAGGCCTTACCTATTACCATCTTGAATTCAGGGTATTCTATGTCATCAGTGCCTGTCTGCTGGTAGTGATTGGGTATGACGCCTATAAAATCCATTTAAGGCATTTCAATACGCAATACCGCTATGCAAAAATTTATAAGAAACCGAATATGGTCGCTTACCTGTATGATAAAATCCATGGAGAGCGTCCTGAAAAAAAGGAAAAAAGGAAACTCGTCTTCGATAAATAATAAAAAACAATATCAGTATTAATTTTGTGTAAACTTAGCTGAAGCAATCCTCTAATTCTACCTGCAATTAGGGGGTTGTTATTTTATCCACATCAAAGACCTTGATAAAACGTTCTTAATTGTTGATAATTAAATCTTAATTCACGGCTGTAATGTTTTAATTCCCGTTTTCATTGACTATTTTTGTAAGTTGATTTACGTTTTATGTCAGATATTATTCAGCTTTTACCGGATCATGTAGCCAACCAGATTGCCGCAGGAGAAGTAGTGCAGAGACCTGCATCTATTGTGAAGGAACTCTTGGAAAATGCGATTGACGCAGAGGCTACCAAGATAGAACTGATCGTCAGGGATGCAGGCAAGAACCTCATCCAGGTGGTAGATGACGGCAAAGGAATGTCTGAAACAGATGCCCGAATGGCTTTTGAACGGCATGCCACTTCCAAGATCAAAGGAACGGAAGATATTTTCAAGATATCCACCAAGGGATTCAGGGGAGAGGCCCTGGCTTCCATTGCTGCCGTTTCCCAGGTGGAACTCAGGACCAAACAGCCTGGAGCGTCCATCGGAACCAATATCTACATTGAAGGCGGGGTATTCCAGTTCCAGGATCCTGTACAGACTGCTGAAGGCTCCAATTTCCTGGTTAAGAATCTTTTTTATAATGTTCCTGCCAGGAGAAAGTTCCTGAAAAACAATAATATCGAGTTCAGGCATGTCATTGATGAGTTCCAGCGGGTCGCTTTGGCCCATGAAAACCTGGAGTTTTCCCTCTACCATGACGATGAAGCCGTATTCAGGCTGAGAAAGGGAAGCCAGATGCAGCGTATCGTGGATATTTTCGGGAGGAAGCTTCAGCCGCAGCTGATCCCCATCAGGGAAGATATCATCTGGTGCCAGCTCCATGGCTTCGTAGCCAAGCCGGAGGGTGCCAAAAAAACCAGGGGCGAGCAGTTCCTGTTCGTCAACGGCAGGTATTTTAAAAGCGCGTATTTCAATAAAGCGGTTCAGGAAGCCTTTGAAGGACTTCTCCTTCCCGGCTATATCCCTACATTTTTCCTATACCTGGAACTTGATCCTGAGAAAATCGATGTCAATATCCATCCTCAGAAAACAGAAGTGAAATTTGAGGACGAGCACCTTATTTTTGCCCTGATCCGCTCTACCATAAAAAGATCCCTGGGAATCTATAATGTGGCTCCCAGCCTGGATTTTGAAAAGGATCCGAAGATCGATGAGATCATGCAGAAGTCATTCCCGAGCAAAGCGAACAGCGGAACAGTGAAGATGCCTGAAATCATTGTGGACCGGGATTATAATCCATTCCTTCAGGAAAGGGAATTTAAGCAGACGGAAATCCAGAACCTGGCAGATATGTACCATCAGAATATCTCAGCCGAACCTTCCAAGATCAATCTTTTCGAAGATGAAGATTTTGATGAGGACCTGATGAGGCTCCCAAGCGGGTACTGGCTGTTCAACAAAGGTGACAGGACCCTGATGCTGGACCTGGGCAGGATGCACAGGCTGGTAGTGGCAGAAAGCACCAGACCTACCAAAAAAGGCGTACCCAATACGCATGCCCTGCTCTTCTCTTTAGAGTACCATATGAATGAAATTGAAAAGAACAAATATAAATCCATCAAAAAATTTCTCCCGGAATTAGGCTTTGACATGAAAATTGCTCATGAAAGCGTACTGAGGATCGATGCAGTGCCGGAAGGACTGAAAGAAACCCAGGTTATGAAATTCCTTGAAGATCTTTTTGAAGTGCTGGAATACCGTACGGAAGACGAATTCATGCACTTCTACCAGAACCAGTGGAATAAAATGCAGTCCAAATCCAGATTTGATTTTATTTACAAGAAGGATGCGGAACAACTGATCAGGGATTTTACGGCACTCGGTTTTCCGGAATTTCTGCCTAATGGTAAACGGTGTTTCTATGAGGTTCCTTTCAATGATTTTAAATCCAAATTTTAAGCAATGTTTAATACGCTACCTCCGATTACCCGGAATATCATCATCATTAATGTTATCGTGTATGTGATAACGGCGTTCATATTCCCGCAGCTTAATGAGACGCTTGCAGGATATTACCCTTTTTCTCCTAATTTTCATTCCTGGCAGATCATTACGCATATGTTCATGCACGGAAGCATCATGCATATTTTATTCAATATGCTGACTTTATGGAGTTTCGGACCGATCCTGGAGCAGAGCCTTGGTGAGAAACGGTACCTGATCCTGTATTTTGCCAGCGGCATAGGGGCATTTATCCTTTTTAATCTTTGGAATTTTATCGAGGTCCAGCAAATTGTTTCCGGACTGGAGCACTTGGGGCTCAGTGCCTCGGAAATCTATCCTAAGGCAGCCATCGGCTATTCCGGAGACCTGCAGATCAGTGCCAAGACACCTGAAGGACAGGAATTGTCACAACAGCTTTATATGGCACTCAGGGTTCCTATGGTAGGCGCATCGGGAGCCATCTTCGGGGTTATTGCAGCTTTTGCCACGCTCTATCCTGATGCGAAGATCATGATTATGTTTATTCCCGTTCCGGTAAAGGTAAAGTTTATCCTGCCGGTCATCATTGTTGTTTCCATATTTCTTGGGGTGTCCGGAAATGTGGGTGGAATCGCTCATTTTGCCCATGTAGGAGGAGCCCTGGTAGGCTGGCTACTGGCTAGAAACTGGAGAAAGCACCTGTATAGGTTTAATTAAAAAAAACATTTGTGAAGATTGTCCGTTTTATTTTGCTGATCGCTCATGTAGGGATTCTTATGCTGTTATCAGCCATGCTGCTCAACGATTATATTTCGCCCAAGACTTTTTCCTGGCTTAATCTGCTGTCCCTGGGTTTCCCCATCTTAATGGTTGCTTATATCATGCTAACAATGATGTGGATTGTGCTGTGGAAGAAAAGAGCCATTGTATTTCTTTTGTTTGGCCTTCTTTTTTTTAATGCAACAATCCGCTGGGTCAATTATACGCCGGTCAACAAAAAAACACCGGATGTGAAGATCATGTCTTTCAATATTAAAGCTGGTAAATACGGCCAGGATGAAATTCAACAATACATCAGTCGGTGCAATCCGGACATCGTGCTTTTGCAGGAATGTTCTGATGTGAGCTATTTTAAAGGCTTTCCGGAAAAAAAAGCCAATGCCGTAGTGTCTATCCTATCAAAGTATAAAATCATCAGCCAGAAGGAGCTGATTGAAAATGAGATCGGGAACGGAGACTCAGAAAATGCGTATGCCACACAAAATGATATTGAGATCAAAGGAAATATCTACCGGATCATCAACGTCCATTTACAGTCGTATTATTTTGAAAAGGAAAACCTGAAGCTCAATGGTAACGAACAGGAAGATAAATTAAAAGTAAAAAATGTCCTGGGCAGGCTGCTGTCTACTTTTAAAATACATCAGGAACAGGTGGAGCTCATCAGGAAAGCTGCTGAAAAGTCCCCTTACCCGGTGATCGTAGCCGGAGACTTCAATGCGGTTCCGAATTCCTACGAATATTATCATATTGCCGGATATCTGAAAGATGCCTTCGTAGAGGCCGGGCGAGGAAGCGGTACCAGCTTCCATGACTATAAATTTCCCATCCGTATTGATTATATATTCACTTCAAAAAATATAGAAGCGGTCACCTACCACGTAGACCGGTCCGTTAATTTATCTGATCATGATCCAGTACTTGCCACATTCAGATTAAATGCCAAAAACTCCCAAAATTAGTTAACAAATGCGTTACTGGTAAGATTTTTGCTGAAAAATAGCGGATTATATTGCTTCATGAAACTGCCACGGATTTTATTAGGGATTCATATCACCGTAATTATTCTGCTGCTGTGTACCTTAGGGAATGCATGGATACCGCCTAACATTCTTTCCAACCTGAACTTCCTTTCTCTCGGATTTCCTTATCTCATTGTTTTGCATATTATCCTGACGCTGGTATGGATATTTAAAAGGGAAAAAATCGCATTGGCATTCGTAGCGGTGACATTCCTGTTTTATAATCCTATACGCCGATGGATCAACTTTTCTCCCGATAAGGAAGATGTAAAGTCAATGCGCAACATTAAAGTACTGACCTTCAATGTAAAATACGGCTTTTTTGGCTGGGATAAAGTTAAAAAATATATCGAGGACCAGAAAGCAGATATTATCCTGGTTCAGGAGAAAGATACCAACAGGGCTTTAAGAAGAGACATGGTAAAATACCCTACGGTTATTTTAAAGACCAAGCACAGGATCATCAGACAGGAAGAGCTAATAGAAGACCGTTCCAGAGGCAATTCCTTCTATGCGGATATCGATATCAACGGAAAGATTGTACGGGTAGTTAATGTTTACCTGGAACCTTTCAGGCTCCATAAATCTATGCTGCAGTTTGATGGCATCGAAAAGGAAGGAGGCAAAATCAACGCCCTGCTTTCCCATATGACCCCCACGTTCAAAGCACATGAAGAACAGATCAAGAAAATAAGGAAAGCCGTTGACCTTTCCCCCTATCCTGTCATCCTGGCGGGAGACTTCAATTCTGTCCCAAATTCCTATGAATACTTTAATCTGGGTAAAGATCTTCAGGATGCTTTTTTAACTGCGGGAAACGGAAGTTCTACCAGTTTTCACGATTATAAGGTCCCGCTGAGGATCGATTATATCTTCACTTCAAAATCCATTATTGCCCTGAGTTATAAAGTGGACCATTCTGTAAAATTATCGGATCATTATCCTGTAATTGCAGAATTTCTGCTAAATTAGCTTTCATGAAAAATTCAGTTTTTGCTCTCTGCGCTTTAGGTACAGTATTTCTGTCGTGCTCAAAGAAAGAGCCCGCTGATCTGTACCCACAGTACAGTGCCAAAGCGGATTATGATACTGCGGCGGTAGACTCTTTTTCTCAGGGAGCCACTTCCATAGATGTAATAAGGCAGATCAGGATGTCTTCCAAGCAGTACCAGGATTCTGTTAAAGAAGCATCAAGGCTTCAGGCAGAGAAGGAACGGATCGCCAGGGAAGTGGAAAAGGAAAATAAGCAGAAGCTGGAGGAAGAAAAGAAAAAAGCAGCCCGGGAAAAGCAACAGGCGGAATCCCCCGCACCGGCCGCCAACTAAGGTGTTTGGTTTTATAGAATTAACCTTTAAAAAATATACAATATGAAAAAACAAATTTTAGCAGGATTGCTGATTTCAGCCCTGGTAGCCTCATGTACCAAATCAACGACTAAAACAGAGCAAGTGGAAAATCCTGACGGATCTGTGACAACAACGACTACAGTAACGGAAAGCACAGGACTGGTGGATACATCAAAAATCAATCAGGCGAAAGAAAATGCCCAAGTAAAAGCGCATGAGACCGGCGAAAAGATTGATGCTGCTGCACAAAAGACCAAGCAGGACCTTAAAGAAGCAGGAAAAGATATCAAGGAAGCAGGAAAGGAAATCGGGAACGATGTGAAAGATGCAGCCGCCAAAGGCGCTTCAAAAGTGGAAGAAGGGGCCAGGAAGCTCAAGGAAGATCTTAAAAAAAAATAGTCAATTAAAAACCGCAGTTGCCTGCGGTTTTTTTATTTGTTCATTTCCAGTAAAGGATCCATATATTCCCGGTCATTGCACAGTCTTGGGACCTTGTTCTGCCCTCCGAGTTTACCCTTGGACTCCAGCCAGCAATAGAACAGGTTAGGGCGTGCGATATGCACTACCGGCCGTTTAAGGGTGATGTTATTGTATCTCTTGGCTTCATAATCCGAATTGATGGATTTCAGATGGCTGTCAAATACATCTATGAAGCGGTCCAGGTTATCCGGCTGCCGGCTAAACTCAAAGATCCATTCATGTGCGCCGCTTTCATTCTCTTTCATGAATATCGGGGCCCCGGTAAATTCCGTGATATAGGCATTGGTTTCTTCACAGGCTCTGGAAAGCGCAGATTCTACATTGGTGATCATCAGCTCTTCCCCGAAAGCATTGATGTAATGTTTGGTCCTGCCCGTAATTTTGATCCGGAACGGATTCACAGAAGTGAAAATCACCGTATCCCCGATCAGGTACCTCCAAAGCCCTCCGTTAGTGGTGATGACCATGGCATAATTCTTCCCGATCTCCACGTCTTCCAGGTTCACGACTTTCCGGTTGGAGGAATGAAACTGGTCCATTGGAATAAATTCATAGAAGATCCCGTAATCCAACATCAGCAGCATTTCATCGCTGTCTGACCGGTCCTGGATCCCGAAAAATCCTTCCGAAGCGTTGTAAATTTCGTAGTAATTGATCTTTTTGCCGATGATCTGTTTATACTGTTCCCGGTAGGGCTTGAAGCTGATCCCTCCATGGAAGAATACCTCAAGATTTGGCCAGAGTTCGGAGATGCTGCTGATATCCTTTTCATGTAGAATTCTCTGTAGCAGAACCATCATCCAGCTTGGCACTCCAAGGATACTGCCTACGTCCTGGTGTTTTACCTCGGAAACAATTGCCTTAAGCTTGCTTTCCCATTCAGACATCAGTGAAACTTTTTTGCTCGGAGTCGTGGTAACTTCCACCCAGAAAGGAAGATTATCGATTAAGATGGCCGAAAGGTCACCGAATTTGGTATTGAAGTCCGCGTACAGCTCTGAGCTTCCGCCCAGACGCAGGTTTTTATTGGTGAAAAGCTGGTTTTCAGGATGGTTATTGGCATAAATGGATACCATATCCTTTCCGGCTTTCATATGGCAGTATTCGAGGCTTTCTGCAGAAATGGGAATAAATTTGCTCTTGGCATTGGTGGTACCGGAAGATTTTGCAAAATGCTTAATGTAGCCCGGCCAGCTGACATCTTTGCATCCCTGCCGTGCCTTTTCTATGTAAGGCTCCATATCTTCGTAGCAGACCACCGGAACCTTATTCTTAAAGTCCTGATAGCTGGAAATGGAGTTAAATCCGTACTTTTTTCCGTATTCTGTATCTTCAGCATGAAACAGCTGAGAAAACAGGATACCTTTCTGAGTCTCAACAGGATGGTCGATGAAATTCTGGATCTGATCGATTCGCTGACGGATGAACCAGTTGACCACCGTATTAAAGAGTGCCTTTGTTGCCATTACAACAAATATAATGATATTTGAATTTTCGGAGAATTTTTTATGGTGTTTTTAAAGTTGCCATAGACTATTTTTAGTACCAAAGGCATCCCTTGCAGTATCAATGAGCTAAGTTTCTGACTCTAATTTACTTAAAAATGATCAATCAGCAGATTTAAATCCGGGCATTCGTTATTGCTGCAAGACCCTGTACACCGGATACTGCCGGAAGGTTTTCTCCTCAAAATAGGGCGAATTCCTGTAGATCCAATCGAGCTGAGCAGTGCCGTCTTCTGCAAATTTAGGATCGGAAGCTTTCTTAGCCTCAAACTTATGTTTCAGATCCTGATCTTTTTTCAGGAGCTCTGCAGCGGTATCCTCGAAAATATAAGCTGAATAATATTCTTTCTGTGCTAAAATGCCGTCAAAGAAATTCCAGTTGAAGAAAGAGTCCAGTGCTTCCGGCTCCAGCGTTTCAATGATGTATTTTACCCCTTCCTGACGGGTGGAAACGAGATAATCCCCTGCCGCAAAAGCAATGGTTCTGTCTGACGGCTCCACAGTAGTGTCAAAGTGCAGGTAATGCCCTTCATATGGGTTTTTAACGGTTTTAAAATCATTGATTTTATACGCTTCCACAGCAATAGTGCTGTCCTTCCGCATCGGCTTTATCTGAATATTATTTCTCCTGAATTCATCGATCACACGGTATTGCGACTGCGGAATGACGTAATATTCAGGAATGGTAATGTAGCCGGTAGGTACGGCAGTTGTAAACAGCTTTATGTTTTTTGTAAACGGTTTGTTGCGGTCATAGTACAGCCTGGGCTTTCCTGAGATGTCACTGGGCTTATATTGCCCTTCATAACCTTTGAAATCCATGGTGGTATACTTTGTTGAATCAATTTTCCAGCGGATTCCGTAACGGCTTCCAGGCTGGTATTGCTTCAGGTTTTCCAGGCGGAGCTGCCTGATTTTCCTGTACTCCTGATCTAAATTCTGGAGGTTGACCAGCATGTACTTATAGGTTGCATCCACCCTTTTATCGTAGGGTTTCAGCATATGGGTTTCAGGAACGGTCCCCAGTGTATTGAACAGGGTGGTATACCCGGTGGAATACCTTGGCGAATCTTCAAAGGCAGCGAATCCCACTTCGGGAATATCCCCGTGAATATTGACATAGGGCGTGCTTTCATATCCCAGCTTTTTCAGGTCTTCCAGGTTTTTTGCCTGGTAAGTCGTGTAAAAATAATTTCCGAGTACAGTTCCCAGACGCTCCTTGAATGTAGAGATATAGGTAAAGGTGTACTGGTAATCGGCACCGTTGCTGACGTGGTTATCAATGAAAACATCAGGCTTCAGCCACTGGTAGATTTGCTGGAAGCTCCTTGCATTCTTCGTATCAGCTTTAATAAAATCCCGGTTCAGATCGTAATTCCTTACATTGCCCCGGAATCCGTAAGCTTCAGGGCCATTCTGGTTGGCTCTGGAAAACGAGCCTCTGTTCAGCATTCCGCTGACATTGTAAGCCGAAATAGCAGCCACGACGAAATTCTGCGGACGCCTGATTTTTCCTGTTGCAAGATCCCGCATCAGCATCATGGTAGCATCAATGCCATCCGGTTCGCCGGGATGGATTCCGTTATTGATGAAGAGGACCGCCTTTTCTTTTCTTAAACGGTCCACATTTTTTTCAGGGAACGGATTATACAGGACTACATAGATCGGTTTACCGTTGTCATCCTCCCCTTTTTTCAGGTATTGGATGGTGTTGAAATTCTTTGCGAGGTTTTCATACCAGGCATTCATTTCGTCATAGGTTACTGTCCGGTTGCCATCGCCTTCTTCAAAAGGCGTTTTAAAACCGTTCTGCCAATACAGCAAGGATGAAGCAAAAAGGAATAAAAAGATATTCAGTTTCATTGATGGAAATTTCAGACTTTAAAATTACTTAAACTTTTTGGAAGAGGATTTCACTTTCATTAAGGCATTTAACCTCATCGAAATACGATCTTTCCGGTGGTTGCTATCTATAAAATCGCTGATCACTTACTCTCCGGCCCCGGACAACATCTACTACTGAAAAGGAGAGGAATTTTGCTCTGTACATAATATGAATCCAATTCTAATAAGAAATTACCGTATCATTTTAACAGCATCTTTATTCCGTCCTTTCTCATCAGGATATAAAGCAGGAAGCGGGTCGCTCTGCCAGAATTCTTTGGTCTTGATATCCATTATAGTTAGTGATCCGGTGAAAGCAGCTCCTGTATCTAAATTCCATATATTGGCTTTGTTCATTGGCTCCGTACTTTCCAGATGTAAAGTCGGGGTATGGCCAATAAAGATTTCTTTGTAAAGAAGCAGTCTTTTAGGATATGATATGGAATTTTTGGACAACTTTTTATCCATGGCTACGGCAGTTTCCCAAAGAGTTCTGTCCCAGCGGTAATTGGTGGAATATACTTCTTTGTCCGGGCCATGCATGGAAGAATACCCCGCATGGATAAACAGTCGGTTTTCCTCATCCACATGATAGTTTTTCATCTGCCGGAAAAATTCCAGGTGCATTTCCAGTTCGTCCGGAGAATAACCAGTATAACTTTCAACTGTACTTTTTCCACCATTGGACAGCCAGATGTCTTCATTCTTTCCGAAGAAAAGCCAGTCTTCGCACCAGGCATCATGGTTCCCTCTGATAAAGATACATTCCTGACGTTCTGCAACTTTCATTAAAAAATCAATCACTTTGGCAGATTCGCTCCAGCCGTCTACATAATCCCCCAGAAAGATCAATGCATCATCTTTTGTTACTTTTGCCCTTTCCAGGACTTGTTTCAGCGCTTTAAATCCTCCGTGGATGTCACCTATTGCTAATGTTCTTTTCATATAGTCGAAATGTATTCGGGATTTACAAAATCTGTCAGCCAGACATTATTTTCCGAAAGATA